>CAZLWY010000044.1:0-32066 GCA_964563425.1 uncultured Acidobacteriaceae bacterium
GGGCGCTGGCGACGTTGATTTCACCACCATGCGCCTGCACAAGTTCGTGACAAATGGAAAGTCCGAGGCCCGTGCCGGTTGGTTTCGTCGTGAAAAAGGGATCGAAGATTCGGCTCACGACTTCGGGGCTGATACCCTCTCCCGTGTCGTTAAATTCCACGCAGACTTCGCTGGACTCCGCAGTCTTCCCTTCGGTGGTGACGTTGACACAGAGCGTTCCGCCTTCGGCCATCGAATCGATAGCGTTGCGAATGATGTTATCAAATACCTGGGCCATGCGGCTTTGATCCACGCGCACGAGCTTGGAGTCGCGATTGAACTTGGCAACGAACTTTACCTGGTGCTCTTTGGCGAGTTCAGCGAAATTGCCAAGCCTCTGCTCAACCAGGCGCCCCAAACTGGTGGGCTCCGCCTGAAGTTGCACGGGCCGCGAAAAACTTAACAGTCGATTTACCATGCTATTCATCCGCTCGACTTCCTGAAGCGCGATGGCGCACGACTCCCTGACGTCGGGATTCAGCGCGTCCTGCTGGCACATCTGTACTCTCAATCGAATCGTGGCCAGCGGATTGCGAACTTCGTGCGCGACTCCGGCAACCAGACGTCCCAGTGCGGCAAGCCGTTCCGCGTGCCGGAGCCTGTCCTCGATCTGTCGCTCGCTTTCAATTTTGTCGCGCAGCGCGGCACCTAGGCGATTAATCGCGTTTGCGACCTGCCGGATTTCTTCCGGATCGGATTCAATGCGGATCTCCGATCCGAGATTGTGTTCGAGGTTCCTGAGCCCGCCTTCGATCTTTCGAACGCCACCCTGCAGACCGCGGACGACCAGCAGCGTCAAAAGCACACAAGCGAAAGCCGCGGTGCCTAGGCCAACCGCCACCAGATAGGTCCGAAAGCGGTTCGTTCCGGGAAGACTTGAGAGGCGCATAACCGTCCATGCGCCGCCGACGTAGCGCTGCCCACTTTGAAGCGGAAGCGCATCGATCAGCGCGATGTCATGGCCCTCGGTCAGGATCTGCGCCGACGGAGCGTGCGACGCCGCTGCATTGCGAGCCGATTGTAGGGCGGCCGCACGGACGGCGGCCGAAAGTCTGTCCGTTTCAGGCTTCTCAATATCTATCCGACGCGCTTGCGGGAAAACGCCAACCAGTGCGTCGGTCGCGGACGAATAGAATCCACCGTCCACACCTGCCACATTCTGAAGGACGCCTCTGCTGAGACCGACCAACGCATCCTCGGAAACCGGAAAGCCCGAAGAATCCAGCACGTCCGCCTTATGGTTCCGTTGCGCGTCTTCGAGGAGATTGTTACATTCGCGCACGAGTGCATTTGTCGTTTCTGTGAGATGCCGTTGTTCGTCGCGGAGGACTGCGGACTTCGTGTACTGCAACGCAGCGAACGTTGCGACGAGCACGGCAAACAGCAACATAACGGCGATGATCCCGAGCAACATGATCTGCCGGCGAAAGCTGATTCTCGAAAGAGAAAGTTTAGGTCGCAAGCCAGTCCTCCCCCTCAGCCGCCACCCGGATCCAATCCTGAGCGTCCCGACCGCGGAGCCGATGCAGGTAGCTTCACAAGAATAACTCCGCACCCAGCCAGACAAAAGGAGGCTGCCTTCGCGCCGCTGGCGATTCGAGTGAAGCCGGGCGGCCCAGCTTCAAGAGCTCGATCGGCACGCTCCCGTCGCTATACCGATCCCGACAACGGCGAATCCTCTGGGACGCAATTCGAAACTAAGAACTCGAGGACGCGTACGAGATTCGTTGAAACAGCCGCAAATTCGCCGGCGCTTTCGAAATCTCGGACTTCATATCGGCACAGTGCGCGAACATAGGCGTGCTGCGCCTCCTCGAAATATTCGCCCACTTCAGGCCTCTCGCGGTTCATTATGCTGAGATACATGAGCGTCGCCTGTATGCGATGCAGTCCGTCGTAGGCTCTGTCGATTTCGTGTGCCACGTCGTCGGCTCTGGCCGACTGCGACGACCCGCAAATAGGCTCGCAGGTGGGAGCCAGAGGTGCCTTCTCGTGCGGGGGAGCGCAGTTCAAGGACGCCTCTGGACTGTTTGTGGTTGGCCGAAGGTGGGGTCTGTGTGTGCGGAGCCTAAACTCATGAACGTCCTCGCGTCCGCGTTGGCATTACTCCACGGAGATGACGATCCAAAATCCGGCCGGTGGTTCTCACTCATATCGTTGGTCTTCACTCCATGTGCCGGCGCAGGAATCGAAAATAAACATAGAGCAGGGCAGCGTAGCCAGCTGCCACGGCGAATCGGAATGCTTCGTAACTCGCGCTCGGGCTCATGGCAAATACCGCTTCAGTAGGGCCCTCCGTCTCGGTCTCGCATGCTAGAACCACATTTAACGGGAGCAACTTAAATGCCACATGTGTGTGCCGGGGGAAGTGTCATAAGTGGCGATTGGCCGCAGCCTGGAGCAGTTAAGCTCTGCCCACCTCACCGACCTCTATAAAGATTCCGCACCTTTTCGTCTCAGTTTGTAAGGAAATCGAACAGTTGCCACACAAATGCCCGAGACCGCGAGGTGCCACCGAGCAATCGACGTGTAATCGGTCCCAGATACAATCCGATAGCAGCAAGGCGTAGAAACCTTATCCCGCTGGAGCTTGCGCGCACTTTTCCCGTTGTCGGGTCATATCGAGTTGCTTGATTTTCTCGTCTCACCCTGACGCCCCGGCTACACGTTGTCCCGTTTTCAATTGGAATCCGAAATGCTCCCGTCGACACGTTGTCGGGAAACAGGCGCAGGGCGTGACAAGGAGGTGCCACTTGCAGTGCGAACTCAGCGTTGGCGCGAGTTCAATTCGCGATTCGGATTTGATGCCCGGGATCGATGCGGCGGCTATCGATCGACTATTTGGACCGTGCATACCCCGGCTCCGAAAGGCAGCGGCGCGCTTGTTGCGTAACCCTCACGATGCCGAAGACGCGCTGCAAGACGGTTTGCTCTCCGCCTTCCGGCACCTGGATCAGTTCCAAGGCCGCGCACAGTTGATGACGTGGATGCACTCAATCGTCACCAATGCCGCGAAATCAAAATTGCGACGCGAGCAGTCCCGGCCGTTCCTTTACTCTCTCGACGAGCCTTGCTCGACGCGCGATAACATGTCTCTTGCCGACACGATCATAGATCCCCGCGGCAATCTTGATGACCAATATACTCGTATCGAACAGGGCCAGATCCTTGCTGCGATTCTCAAGGAACTGCCCGCGAAACTGCGCGCGATCTTGGTGTTGTGCGATATCGAAGGTTACCGCCTCCAGGAAGCTGCTGCAAAACTTGGTCTCAGCGAATCCGCCGTTAAAACCGGTCACTTTCGCGCCAATCGCTTGCTTCAAAAAAGGGCCAGGGACCTGCAATCCCGTGCGAAGTTCAGGGCGCAGTTCAGGTGAGTAAGGTGTGTAGAACGCCGAGCTTCGAGATAACCCGGCGTCGTTGAAGGAGGAGTACCGATATGAAAAAAGTGACTCTGATGCTAGCAATCTCTCTCCTGATTCTTGTTACTGCCACGTTCTCGCAAGAAGTTATTCCACCCGGAACCGTGATTCCCATAGAGTTGAATTCTTCGTTTTCTCTGAAATCCAGTCCAGGCCATGTGCTGACCGCTAGGGTCAAGCAGGACGTTCCCCTATCAACAGGCGGAACGATTCGCGCCGGCGCTAAGGTCATAGGTCGTGTACTGAACGTAACTCCAGCAGGAGGCAGCACAGACGGGCAGATCTCGTTTGTATTTGACAAGCTTGTACTTTCCAATCGAATGGTTCCGCTGAGCGTGGACCTTCGCGCGATCGCATCTTTCGTGGAAGTCGATCAGGCGCAGATTCCGCAAACCGGCCCCGACCGGGGAACTCCGGAAAATGCCTGGACCACGGTTCAAGTGGGAGGCGACGTCGTTTACCGGGGCGGGGGCCCGGTCACGGAAGGATCGACAATTGTTGGCAAGCCCACTTTTCAGGGAGTGCTGAGTCAGATCGCCGCAAAGATCGGAACGAGTTGCCGTGGCGCGTTCGACGGGAATGATGAACCACAAGCGCTGTGGGTTTTCTCGTCCGATGCGTGCGGTGTGTATGGCTTTCCCGGAGTCGTTGTCGCGCATGCCGGACGAACGAGGCCGCCGGGCCAGATAACATTAGCCACGCGTCATGGCCACCTGAACGTATCGGGCGGGACGGGAATGCTGCTTCGCGTAACAGGCGCAAGTCAGAATGGCGCGATAAACAACAACGGTTGACTGGAATAACACGACGTTGCGTGGCCGGGGGGATGCGCGTTTTCCGCGTCAAGGGTGGCGGCTACGTACGGGGGGGCATCGTCGAATGAGTTGCGACGCGCCCCCTCTCTTGTTTTCAACCAGGTTGACGCCCACGACAACGCCAGCGCCTCGGCTGCCATCGACGGTCCGTATCCCGATACCCGCATGTTGGGGGACGCCATTCGCTCTTAGACTCCCCCGAACTGCAGTACCTCGATTTGCGCGCGGATAAACTCCTGGCAAGGGGCAAAGCAGACTCAATCGCGATCCGTGCTTTGAACCAAGACGATAAACCTCCACGGACTCAAGAAAAGCTGCCACTCGCCTCGGGACTCTAAAACAGCAGGAGGTAGGTTCCTTTCATCGCCCGATCGCTCCTCGGCCGAATCGAGCGCCTTTCGCCACCGGCCCGGGGGCACGGGCAGGCTGATTTCAGTCGGCGTCTGACCGAAATTACTCACGATAAGTGCCGAACCGTGAGCGTGCCCTCTCTTGACGAAGATCACTTTGTCGTCGGCAAACGAAGCGACGTCCAGGGCGTTCTTATCGAGCCTAGCCAGCGCCGGAACGTCTCGCCGCAGGCAAAGTAGCTCTCGATAGAAATGCCAAAGGACGCCGTGGCGGCCCGCGCTTCGCGAATCCCAGTTCAGCACGCAACGACGGAATGTGGATTCTTCGGCAGGGTCCGGAATTTGTCCGGTCCACCCGAAACGGGCGAATTCATTTCTCCGCCCTTGACGTACGGCTTCAACCAGGGCCGGATCACCGTGACTTACGAAATACTGAAACGGTGCTCCTTCACCATACTCTTCGCCCATGAATAGGAGCGGAAGATAGGGCGAGAGCAAAACGATTCCCGCAGCAAGCTTTAATTGATCGAGTGAGAGCGATTGCGACGGTCGATCGCCGAGACGGCGATTGCCAATCTGGTCGTGGTTTTGCGCAAAGACGACGAAACGCTTGGCCGGCACACGCGTCGAGTTTTTTCCGTAATGCTTTTGGCGAAAACGCGAATATCGACCGTCATAGAGAAACCCGTCCTTGTAACTGGCGGCAAGGTCCCCGATTCCCGAATAGTCTTCGTAGTATCCATCGTGCTCGCCCGTCAAAAGTGCATGCACCGAGTGGTGGAAATCGTCGTTCCAGACAGCATCGAGCCCCAGGCCATTCTCCGCAATGGGGCTGACAACACGCGGATCGTTTCTGTTACTTTCCGCGATGAGAAAAGCGTCGCGACCGATCTTTTCCGCCCTGGCGTGGACGGCAGCGCCAAGCTCTTCCAGAAAAGTTTGCGCGGAAGAATCTACAATCGCATGGATGGCGTCGAGTCGAAGCGCATCGATATGAAAATCCGTTATCCATTCCAAAGCATTCTCAATGAAGTAGCGGCGGACCTCATCGCTGCCTGCGCGGTCGAAGTTGACCGCCTGCCCCCAAGGAGTCTTATAGAAGTCAGTAAAATAGGGGCCAAAATCCCCCAGGTAATTCCCCTCGGGACCCAGGTGGTTGTAGACTACATCGAGCACCACGGCGAAACCGTCTTGGTGGCACGCGTCGATGAGCGCTTTCAGTGCGGTCGGGCCGCCGTACGACGTCTGGACGGCATAAGGGTAAACTCCGTCGTAGCCCCAGTTGCGGTCCCCGGGGAATTGCGCCACCGGCATCAGCTCGATCGCCGTGACACCGAGATCTTTCAAAACCGCGAGCCGCGGGATGATGGCCTCGAAGGTACCCTGCGGTGTGAAAGTCCCGACATGGAGTTCGTAGAAGACGTATTTTTCCAGGGGAAGCCCGCGCCATTCGGAATCATTCCAGTCAAATTGACCGTCCACGATTTGCGAAGGTCCGTGCACTCCCTGCGGCTGGTAACGGGACGCTGGATCAGGCCGCTCCTTTTGGCCGTCCAAGCGATACTGGTAAAAAGCTCCCGCGGAAACGTCTTCGACAACCGCGTGAAAATAGCCGCCTCCCACCGACTGCATCTGAAGTTTCCGATTTCCCGGATGGGCCACGGACACTTCAACACGGGTTGCATGTGGGGCCCAGACAAGAAAACTGCACGCGTTTCCAGACAGAAGGCAGGCGCCGAGGGGCACTTGGGGTCGTGACGCGGCGGCTTTTGAGCGTGTCATACGTTGGCGCGGCACGTCAAGATTTCCAGTATACACAGCTTTGGACTCTCCGCGTTCGCGCCCGACACCTTGGCGTCGAGCATTGCATCCAACCTAAAGCACGGGGGGTTACCAAATTTCGGCGTGGCGGCCATCGAACCGCTCCGAGATCGGAAGCTTCGAGCATGGAGGAGCGCCAAGAGGACGGACGACGTCGTGTGGTCATCGAGGCCGTGTCGCCGGAAATCGATTGTGGGCGATTCGCGGTCAAGCGTGTCGTGGGGGAAACGGTGGTGGTGGAAGCGGATGTATTCGCCGATGGCCATGATCAGGTCGCATGCCAAGTGCTGCACGGCCACGGCGGGGATCCGTTGCAATCGTCGCCGATGACACCACTTGGAAACGATCGCTGGCGCGGTAAGTTTCCAGTCGAACAGCTGGGGTGCTATCGCTATACGGTGGTAGGGTGGATCGACCCTTTCCGAACGTGGCTTGCGGCCCTGAAAAAACAAATTGATGCAGGGCAAGATGTTCACGTGGAATTGCTCACCGGCGCAGGTCTTATTGAGGAAGCGGCGCGACGAGCGTCGCGAGATGACGCTGAACGGCTGCAGGGGTGGGCCGCCACGTTGCGTGAAGCCAAAAAATATCCCCAAGGTCCGGGACTTGCGTTTGACGATACCCTTATCGAAATTATTCAGCGGTATCCCTTCCTCAGGTTCAGTAGCCGCTATGCGAAGGAGCTAAGGGTTACGGTCGACCCTCAAAAGGCACGCTTCTCCACCTGGTACGAAGTATTCCCTCGGTCCTGCTCCGGTGAACCAGGACGTCATGGAACATTTCGCGATTGCGAGCAGCAACTGCCGTACATCGCATCCATGGGTTTCGATGTCGTCTACCTGCCTCCCATTCATCCAATCGGCGTCGCGTTTCGAAAAGGAAAGAACAATGCGGAAGGCGCCAAGCCGGGCGATGTCGGCAGTCCTTGGGCCGTCGGCGCGGCCGAGGGTGGTCATAAGTCCATTCACCCACAACTGGGGACATTGACGGATTTCAAACACTTCGTCGCTGCGGCGGGCAAGAACGGCTTGGACGTAGCGCTCGACATCGCGTTGCAGTGTTCCCCCGATCACCCGTACGTGAGTGACCATCGGGAATGGTTCCGCTCGCGTCCCGACGGGACCATCCAATACGCCGAAAATCCGCCCAAGAAATATCAGGACATTTACCCGTTGGATTTTGAAACCGAGGACCGGCAGGCGCTGTGGAACGAGCTGAAAAGCATATTCGATTACTGGATGGAGCAGGGCGTGCGAATTTTTCGTGTCGACAATCCCCATACCAAGCCCTTCGCCTTTTGGGAATGGGTGATCGCCGCGATTAAGAAAGATCATCCCGACGTGATCTTCCTCGCGGAGGCTTTCACCAGACCTCACGTGATGCAACGGCTGGCGAAACTCGGGTTTTCCCAGTCCTACACCTACTTCACATGGCGCAACACGAAGCAGGAACTTACCGACTACGTCACCGAGCTGACCCAAACGGAGAGTCGAGAGTATTTCCGCCCCAACTTCTGGCCCAATACTCCTGACATTCTTCCAGAGTTTCTGCAGCGAGGCGGGCGTGCCGCATTTATGATTCGTCTCATTCTTGCGGCCACCTTGGCCGCCAGTTATGGAATCTATGGCGCTGCGTTCGAATTGTGCGAAAACACACCGCGTCAACCTGGAAGCGAAG
Organism: uncultured Acidobacteriaceae bacterium; assembly: GCA_964563425.1. Taxonomy (GTDB): domain Bacteria; phylum Acidobacteriota; class Terriglobia; order Acidiferrales; family UBA7541; genus Palsa-295. The sequence continues at coordinate 8,125 of CAZLWY010000044.1, forward strand.
AGTATCTAAACTCTGAAAAATACGAACTGAAGAATGCCGACCGACATTCGTCGCAGAGCTTGAAAGATCTTATCGCTCGCGTCAATCGTATCCGCCGGGAGAACCCGGCCCTGCAAAGTGACGATGTCATTCGATTTCACCGGACCGACAATCCGTTGCTGATCTGTTATAGCAAGGCAACCCGAGATCTCTCGGACGTAATCATCGTGATTGTCAATCTTGACTACAGCTACAGGCAATCCGGCTGGGTCGATCTCGATCTGGAATCACTGGCGCTGGACAGCGAACAGGCATTTCAGGTACACGACTTGCTGGGCGAAGGAACGTACTCGTGGCGGGGTGCGAGGAACTACGTGGAACTGACACCGGACAGTCTGCCCGCACATATTCTTCGCGTGCGGCGTACGGTCCGAACGGAACACGATTTCGACTATTACGTTTAGCAGGCGAACGGGCGAGACCTTGGGTCAGTACGAGGAGCGGGCACTGTGCAACAAGTTTTGACTGAACTCGATCGGTACTTGTTCTCCGAGGGCACCTACTACCGGGCCTATGAAAAGCTCGGCGCTCATATCACCGACAGCGGCGGCCGTCGCGGAGTGCAATTCGCCGTGTGGGCACCGAATGCGAAGTTCGTCTCAGTCATCGGAGATTTTAACGATTGGAATCCGGCGGCGTGCGCCATGACACCAAGCCCGTCGGGCGTATGGCAAGGCTTTGTTCCCGATATCGGACAAGGGGCGATCTACAAATATCACGTCGAGTCCCGCCTTAGCGATTATCGGGTGGATAAAACCGATCCCTACGGATTCGCCGCCGAGCTTCGCCCAAAGACTGCCTCTCGCGTGTGGGATTTGGAAAAGTACGAGTGGCACGACCATGTATGGTTGGCGAATCGGGCAAAAACCAACATTCTTGAGTCTCCCATCTCCCTATACGAGATGCATCTGGGTTCTTGGAAACGAGTGCCCGGGGAAGAAAATCGTTGGCTGAGCTATCGTGAGCTGGCGCCTGTGCTAGCTGACTACGCCCATGAGTGCGGATTCACGCACGTCGAGTTTCTTCCGGTCATGGAACACCCCTTTGACGGCTCCTGGGGATATCAAACCACGGGTTATTTCGCTCCGACCAGCCGCTTCGGAACGCCGGACGACTTCAGGTACTTGGTGGACTATCTCCACCAGCACGAAATCGGCGTAATTCTGGACTGGGTTCCGGCGCACTTTCCAAAGGACGAGGCAGCCCTCGGCTATTTCGATGGCTCCCATCTATACGAGCACGCGGATCCTCGCCAAGGAGAACAGCCGGACTGGAACACTTTTGTCTTCAACTACGGTCGCAAGGAAGTGCGCACTTTCTTGATCAGCAACGCGCTGTTCTGGCTGGACAAGTACCACGTCGATGGTCTTCGCGTCGACGCGGTTGCGTCAATGCTGTATCTCGATTACGGGCGGCGCGAGGGCCAGTGGATACCCAACCGCTTCGGCGGCAAGGAAAACATCGACGCAATTGATTTTCTGCGGGCCTTCAACGAGCACGTCTACGATTCGTTTCCCGATACCATGACCATCGCGGAAGAATCGACCGCTTGGCCGCAGGTCTCTCGGCCTAACTACGTGGGCGGGCTCGGTTTCGGTTTCAAGTGGAATATGGGTTGGATGCATGACGTACTCAATTACATGTCCCAGGATCCGGTTTTTCGCGCCTACCATCACAATGAAATCACGTTCAGCGCGATGTACGCCTTCGCCGAAAATTTCGTCCTGCCTTTCTCACACGACGAAGTGGTTTATGGCAAGGGTTCGATGCTGCGGAAGATGCCCGGTGACGATTGGCAGAAGTTTGCAAACCTGCGCCTGCTTTACGGATTCATGTTCGGCCATCCCGGGAAGAAACTCCTGTTCATGGGCGACGAATTCGGCCAATGGTCGGAATGGAATCACGACGCAAGCCTCGAATGGCATCTGCTGAAAGGACCCTTTCACGCCGGGTTGAAACGCTGGGTTCGCGATCTCAACACTCTGTATCGCGGCAAGCACTTCCTTCATGAAATGGATTTCAATCCGGCCGGTTTCGAGTGGGTCGACTGCAAGGATTTTCAAAGGAGCGTGATTGCTTTCCTGCGACAGGGCCGGGATCAGAGGGATCAGCTCCTTTTTGTGTGTAACTTCACGCCGGTTGTAAGGAAGAACTACCGCGTCGGCGTTCCCCGAGGCGGTCACTGGCAGGAAATTCTGAACAGCGACGCCTCGTTGTATGGCGGTTCCGGTCAGGGAAACTTCGGCGGATTATCCGCCGTTCCGCTTCCGATCCATGGCCGGTCGTACTCCTTGAACATGACGCTCCCGCCTTTGGGGATTGTCGTCTTCCAGCCGGAATCCTGCAATCCGGCCTGAGATGCGGAGAAACGCGACGTGCCCAAAAAGCTCGGAAGTGCATCGGAACCGCTGTGGTACAAAGACGCCATCTTCTATGAGCTGCACGTACGCGCGTTTTTCGACAGTAACGGCGACGGCGTCGGTGATTTCCCTGGGCTCATTCAGAAAATCGATTACGTTCGCGATCTAGGCGTTACCTGCCTCTGGCTTTTACCCTTTTTTTCGTCCCCGCTTCGGGATGATGGCTACGATATCTCCGACTATCTGAACGTACACCCGATGTACGGAACGATCGAAGACTTCCGGGCGCTCCTGGCTGCGGCGCACGAGCGCGACTTGCAAGTGATGATCGAATTGGTGGTCAATCACACATCGGACCAGCATCCGTGGTTCCAGGCCGCCCGACGGGCTCCCCGCGGTTCTCCCGAGCGAGACTTCTATGTGTGGAGCGACACGGAAGAAAAGTACAAGGACGCTCGCATCATTTTTAACGACACCGAAAGATCCAATTGGACGTGGGATCCGGAGGCCAAGCAATTCTACTGGCACAGGTTTTTCTCGCACCAGCCGGATTTGAACTACGACAACCCCATCGTCGTTGACGAAGTTCTCAAAGTGATGCGGTATTGGCTGGACATGGGAGTCGATGCGCTTCGAATTGACGCCATTCCTTACCTTGTGGAACGCGAGGGCACGAGCTGCGAAAACCTTCCGGAAACTCATGCGGTGATCAAAACGCTGCGTCGCGAAATCGACGCGAATTATTCAAACCGGGTTCTGCTCGCGGAGGCTAATCAGTGGCCCACAGACGTCCGTCCCTATTTTGGCGACGGAGACGAGTGCCACATGGCATTTCATTTTCCCCTGATGCCTCGAATCTATATGGCATTGCGGCAGGAAGATCGACTTCCGATTACTGACATCATCGCCCAAACGCCCAGCATCCCGGACTCCTGCCAATGGGGCCTGTTTCTGCGGAATCACGATGAATTGACGCTGGAGATGGTGACGAACGACGAGCGCGACTATATGTACATCGCCTACAGCGCGGATCCCAGAATGCGGGTCAATCTCGGCATCCGCCGGCGCCTGGCTCCGCTCGTCGACAACAATCGACGGCGAATCGAATTGCTCAACAGCCTTCTGCTTTCCTTCCCGGGAACTCCGATTCTTTACTACGGCGACGAAATCGGAATGGGAGACAACATTTATTTAGGCGACCGCAACGGTGTTCGCACTCCGATGCAATGGAACGCTGATCGGAACGCCGGATTCTCGACCGCGACTCCGGCCCGCTTGTACAGCCCGGTCATCATGGATCCGGTTTGGGGATATGAAGCAATCAATGTGGAGGCTCAGCAGGGCGATCAATCGTCGCTTCTGAACTGGGTGCGAAACATGATTGCGTTGCGGAAACTTTTTAGCGTCTTCGGCCGCGGAGGCATTGAGTTTCTGGAGCCCTCCAATCGCAAAGTGCTAGCTTATCTTAGGACCTACGGGGACGAACAGGTTCTGTGCGTGGCCAATTTGTCTCGATTTGCGCAGCCCGTGCAGCTGGACCTATCCAGATTGGAAGGCATGGTGCCCATTGAAATGCTTGGATACGTTGAATTCCCTGCGGTTGGGCGCGAGCCTTACCGGCTCACCTTGGCTCCATACGGATTTCTGTGGCTGGAACTTCAGGCCACAGAGCAACCATCGGACCAGGCAGTCGATCTTGCCGAGCAGGCAGCATTGAATCTAACGGCCGGCTGGCAAGCCCTTTGCGAAGGATCTGCACGCCAGCGTTTGGAAACGTTATCCCTGCCTGACTATCTTCCCAAGCAACGTTGGTTCGCCGCAAAATCCAGCAAAATTAAATCGACCCGGATTACCCAATGCATTCCGCTGAACGGCACTCAGTCAGCTTTATTAACAGTCGAAATCCAGGTCGACGCCGGAGAATCGGCGGTGTATCAGATCCCGCTGGCACTCGCTTTCGGAGAAGGGGCCAATGAGCTCCGGCGCGCGACGCCCAATGGCATCATTGCGCCCGCAGTATCCGGAAAAGAGACCGGCGTGCTCTACGAAGGAGTTTTGAGCGATAACGTGTGCCATGAACTGCTGTCACTGATCGAAGATAGGCGCGAACTGAGTGCCTCTCATGCGACCATCCAAGGAATTCGTGGCACGGCGTTTCCAGATATCCTCGGTTCGGCGGAGTTGCCGCTGTCAGTCCGGCGGGGTTCGGCGGAGCAGAGCAATACTTCGATCTTGTTCGGCGACCGCCTTATTTTGAAATTATTTCGCCGCCTGGAATCCGGGCTCAATCCGGACGCCGAAATCGGACAATTTCTAACCGAGAAAACATCATTTTCCCGGATCCCGCCTTTCGCAGGTTCGATCGAACTGAAAGCCTCCCCCGACTCCGAACCGATAACTCTCGCGATGCTGCAGGGCTTGGTGGCGAATGAGGGCGACGGTTGGAAATGGACCCTCGAAGAGTTAGATCGCTATTTTGAGACGTGTGCTCCACTGCGGTTTCCCGAAAACGTCGAGGCTGAAATGGGCGATCCGCTTGAGCTTTCCGATCAAGCGGTGTCCCAGGTGGCGCGAGACGCGCTGGGCATCTATTTTGAAGCCGCAACTACCCTGGGACGGCGGACAGCCGAATTGCACCTGGCGCTGGCTTCGCGTGCTGACGTTCCAGCGTTCGCACCGGAGCCGCTGACGCCTGAGAATCTTCAAGCTGTGCTGGCCGATCTCCATCAGCATGCCACTCGAGTTTTGGATGCCCTGAGAGAGCGTGTTTCGTTCCTGCCTGACGAAGTCGTCGAGATTGCCGCAGCTGTTCTCAGTCGCCGGCGCCGGATTCTGGATCGCTTCCGGGCACCTGAATCGGAATTTCTCCAAACCCAGAGAATTCGGATCCACGGAGACTATCACCTGGGGCAGGTTTTGAAGGTGAAAACAGACTTCGTGATCTTGGATTTTGAAGGTGAACCGGCCCGATCACTCGCCTATCGCCGTGCCAAGCAGTGCCCGCTGAAGGACGTGGCCGGTATGCTGCGTTCGTTCAGCTATGCCGCCTATTCAAGTCTGATCAGCTATACCACGCGACATCCCGAAGATGTGGCTCGTCTGGAACCTTGGGCGCAACTTTGGGAGAGGTCAGCAGCCGCAGCTTTCCTACGTGGATATCGCGAAAGTGCCGAGGGGACAGAACTTGTGCCGCCCACAAGCGCGGAGGTTCGCAAACTGCTCGATGTTTTCCTCCTGGACAAGGCACTCTACGAAGTGCTCTATGAACTGAATGCCCGTCCCACGTGGTTGCGGATCCCCTTAATGGGAATTATGGCGCTATCTCTGTGAGTCAGCCCGCGACATGAAATCCGGCGGCGAATGAGTCGAGGCTAAACAGTGGAAGTTGAACCTGTCGAGCAGCAAGCGCAGCAGAAGATCGAACAACGGGAGACTGCCGATCTTGTGATCGGCATCGTCGCCGAACCCGATTCGGAGAGTGTCACCGCAATTCGCGACACCGTGCGAACGCTTCCAGGATCGCCACGCGTCGCGATATTAATCGACGACAAAGCGCTGAACCCTCGACCGTCTGACTCGGAAGCCTCCCAAGCGGGGGACTCAACGTTCTTGGTTCCCTGGCCGAAATTGACGCCGGATGCTGCGGGCACACCGATGCTTAGCATGGCGACCGCCTATCAGTCCGTCTTTGCTGCGTGCGAAGAATTCGGAGCCCAAGGCTGCTGCGTGGTTGCGTCCAGGCTTGAATCCGCAGGGCCCGAGTGGGTGCGCCAACTCCTGCTGCCGCTGCTTGGGAACGGTATGGACCTGGTCGCGCCTCGTTATGCTCGCCGCAAGTTCGAGGGATTGCTGAACAGCAGCATCGTTGCGCCCCTCACGCGGTGCCTTTACGGTAAGCGAATCCACAATCCCATGGGGCCCGACTTAGGAATTTCCCGCCGGCTTTCCCAGAAAATGCCGGCCACGAACGGAAGCGGCGGGAGCGCCGTCAGTCGAGGAAATCCGTTGGCGTCGGTTGCGCCTGCCGCTCTTTGCAATGGTCTTCAGGTGTGTGAAGTCAATATCGGAGCGCGCATATATGCGCCAACGGACTGGACGAATATCAGTTCGATCATCGCCCAGATCCTGAGTCCCCTCTTCGTCGACATGGAGCGCTACGCGCCGTGTTGGCAAAGGACCCGCGCTTCGGTTTCCGTGTCGGCCTTCGGCGATCCTGTTGCTGTCATTCAAGACGAAGGTTCGGTGGACATCAGTCGGCTGGTCGAATCGTTCCAGCTGGCGAATCGTGATCTGCAGGAGATATGGGGTTTGGTCCTACCGCCCTCGACTCTCGTCGAACTTCGAAAGTTGTCGCGCCAGCCGGTCGAACAGTTCCGCATCTCCGACGATCTTTGGGTCCGTATCGTCTACGATTTTGCATTGGGACACCGGCTCCGAATCATCAATCGCGATCATTTGCTCAAGTCCATGACGCCACTCTATTTGGCCTGGGTCGCCTCTTTTGCCCAAGCTTTGGCGTCATCTCGAGAATCGACACTGGAACAAAGGCTCGAACGGTTGGCGGTCGCCTATGAGTCTGGGAGGCCCTATCTTGTTTCTCGATGGCGCTGGCCGGATCGGTTCAATCCATAGATTCCGGTAAGCGATGGAGGTGTATGTATGTGGGGGCAAATCAAGCAGGCTTTGGCGCAGTCCACTGCGCAGTTCCTAACCAGACTTGCATCCCTGCTTCCGGGGGTTGTGGCCCTGATACTGGCTCTATTGGTATCGATCACCTTGGGCTGCATTCTTGCGGCCGTCCTGCGGAGGCTGCTTGCGGCCATCCAGTTCGATCAGCTCTTGGCTCGCTGGAGCCTTCCCTCCCTGGCGGAATTGTCACCGGCGAACAGCCCTGCGCTTCTCGTGTCGCGAGCGATTGCCGCCCTGGTGATCCTGGCGGGTTTCCTGATCGGCATCGCGGCCTTCGACGCCGAATGGACGTCGCTGTTTGTGCGAAGTGTCTTTGCCTACATTCCCAACGTGCTGGGTGCCGCGCTGGTTTTGCTGGTCGGTAGTGTGGTCGCGCGCTTTCTTGGGCGAAGCGTGCTGATCGGCGCGGTGAATCTGAACCTGCAATATGCACGGTTCTTGAGCGTGGGCGTGAAATGGCTCGTGGGCGTGCTCGCGGTTGCAATGGCTCTCGAGCATCTTAGGATCGCCCCGGGAATTGTTAAACTCGCTTTCGGCATACTCTTTGGCGGAATTGTCTTCACCCTGGCGCTCGCGGTGGGACTTGGTTCTAAGGATCTTGTTACCAAATCATTGGAGCGGGATGCACGGCGAGTTTCCAGCGAGAACATCGAAGAACCATTTCGCCACGTATAGGCAGAGGACCTCGATGTAATTCGACGCGAGCCTAGCGATAGCTGGCCGCCTGCAGTTCGAACATCTTCGCGTACCTACCGCCGATTCCGATCAGGGTGTCGTGCGACCCCTGTTCGACGATGCTTCCGCTCTCCAGAACGATGATTCGATCCGCCATTCGAACGGTAGAGAAACGATGGGAGATCAGAAGGGCCATCTTGCCTTTGGTGAGTTCACCAAATCGCTCGAACACTTCATGCTCCGATCTCGCGTCGAGTGCGGCTGTTGGTTCGTCCAGGATGAGCAGCTGGGCATCCCTTAAATAGGCGCGGGCCAGCGCCACTTTCTGCCACTCTCCGCCGGAAAGATCCATGGCCTCTTCGAACCGGGAGCCAAGCGGCTGGTCATAGCGCTTGGGCAGGTTTCGAATAAATGTCTCCGCCAGGCTCTTATGAGCTGCTGCGCGGATGCGGAATAGGTTCTCTCGCTCCTCGATCTGACCAACGGCGATATTTTCAGAAACGGTCATCTCATAGCGCGTAAAGTCCTGAAAGATGACGCCAATCTGCTTCCACAAATCCTCTAGGTCGTACTCGCGAAGATCTACACCGTCCAGAAGGATCTGCCCTGCCGTAGGGTCGTACAAGCGTGTGAGCAGCTTCACGATGGTTGTCTTTCCCTGTCCATTCTCTCCAACCAGCGCAACTCGCGAAGAAGGTTCCAAGTGAAAACTGAGATTGTCCACCACGAGCCTTGGATTCGCCGGATATGAAAACGACACATTCTGAAACTCGAAGCCACGTCGAATCGGCTGCGGAACACGCAGTGCACCGGGTTTCGAGAATATCCTGGGCTGGATTGATAAGAATTTCAGTAAATCGCTCATGAACATCGCCTGGTCAGCAATGATGGAAAAAGTGGAAAAGAACGCTTGGATGTTCATACTGGCACCGGCGATAGCTCCCACCAACAGAGTCATCGTTCCGAGGGTGAGCGTGCCTGTGACGGTCCGATAGATTACGAATGCATATGTCCCGTAGTAACCAACCGTGCCCAACAGCGTCAAGAACGACCCGTAGACGAGCTTCCGCTTCGCGAGCCTTACTGTCTGACGATGAAGCTCGTCCGAGAGCTCCGTGTAGCGGCCCACAAGATACGGTGCCAGTCCGAATAGCTTTAGCTCCTTGGCGCTTTCCTTGCTCCCGCCCAGAGTCCGCAGGTAGTCCATCTGCCGGCGAGCGGTCGTCTGGCGGAAACAGAGCGAGTAACCAAGAAACGCGAAGTGGGTCTCGCCCAGGAAAGCCGGAACCACGCAGATGATGAGAGCGAAAAGAAGCCAGGGAGAAAACGAAAAAATGCTAGCCGATAAGCTAGCCGCCGTGATGCCTTCCTGGAACAAGCGTCCGGCCGATTGAATCATGATCAAGCGGTCCGTGCCCTGCACCCTGGCACGCTCCATCATGTCGTAGAAGAGCGGGTCCTCGTAGGAAGTCAGGTCGAGACGCGCAGCATGCTTCACGATTCGCGTGCTGATATGCCGAGTGAACTTATCGGCGAGCACGCTGTCACAAAAATCGAGGACGCGAACCAGGATCGTCGCCAGGCTCGCCAGCGCAAACTCCAGCACAACCAACCACCAAAAGTCCCCTGGGAGCGCCTGGTGATGCGACAGTAAGCCATAGATCGCATCGATGATTAACTTGGTGACCGCCAATATCGCGAGCGGAATCAGCGCGGCAACGAATCTCGCGGAGAGGCTTGCTACTACCACCTTCGCGGCCGATTCCCAAACCATCTGAACGATCGAAGGAGTGTTGAGGCGTAGCGCCTTCAACCGTTCACGCCACTTGGGGCTGGGCTCTTTCGCGCCTCGCTGAGTCGCCGCGTCCACCGAATTCATGGCTTGAAACCCCTTATCGCTCCGGAAGAGTCGTCTATACACCGATCCAGCAACGGACATTCGCAACGGGTGAAATATCGATGGGCAACTCGCGTAAACCGAAGCCGACGAAGGAAATGTCGCCGGGATTAATTCGGGGGCCGATTTGCAGGAGCGGCTAACGCTCCTGCTATTTTATTACGAGGTGTGAAACTACTTTGCGCAGTGCCGAACTTGCGGTGCGCTGTTGCCAAATGGTCGCGCAGTTCGCGTTCCGAATTGTATTGAGCGTTGCATTCGCTACACGTGGTCTGAGCCATCTGCTCCCTCCGTGGTGCCAGTAGCGAAGTATCCCAAACGGTGAGGGTGCGGGTCTGTCCTTTCTGGGACAGTTCTGCCTCCCGGGCTTGTCCGATAATGGCCCGCACGGAGTGACCAGAATGGGACACCTTGGACGGGGATGGGTCCACGAGGCTCCGGCCCCGACAACGAAATCGATTCCGACATACCCCGATAGAGACGCCCGGGTGCGAATAGAAGACGCCGCGCGCATCGAACCAGCGGTATCCCTGTGCTGAATACATGGTGGTCGATCACGGGTCTCGCATTGTGTATGGGAATAGGCACACCTTCGCGTGCGCAGACCGTTCAACCAGCCCCGCCAACGCCTATCGACGTCAAAAAGGTCGAACTCGGTGGGACGCCTTGGAACCCACAATGGGATCAGATCCTCGAGAAAGCGCTGCCGCCCGAAATGCTTTCTTCCCAGGTTCCCCGGGACGTGCGTCGATTCTGCCCGCGTTTTTACGAGATGCGTGCGACAGACAAACGCACATTTTGGGCTTACTTTTTCCAGGGGCTTGCCGGTGCCGAAGCCGGACTGAATCCAAACACGAGCGTCCGTCACAGCGAGCCGGAAGGCGCACCGGCTATGCGCAGTGAAGGATTGCTGCAGCTTGCATATGCCGACCACAAGCGTTACGGCTGCGATTTCAATTGGCAAGCGGATCGTTCGCTAAAGGCGAACGATCCAGCCAAAACGATTCTCCAGCCGAAGAACAATCTCGAATGTGGAGTGAAGATCCTGGTTGACCAGATCATCGTCCATCACAAACCATTACTGACCCCGTCGGGATACTGGTCGACGTTGCATCCGGACACACCGAGCTTCCGTGTATTCGCCAAGCAGATGACCAATCCTCCCGATGCATGTGGTCTGTCCACCAATTCGGGGATCGACAAGTCAGCTACGACAAGGTCCGTACAGGACGACGCGAACCGGGCCGAAACTCCCCAATAGCTTCTCCACCCAGCGTCCGGTTATCTGTATCGGTCATTCCCGTCCGAGTCGCCGGGAGCTTGATTCAGCGCAATGCCTGAACACTTTGGAGCAGACTTCTCCCATCACGTAGAAGAGTTCTTGTCTTTCGCTTCCCGGGTTGTCCTTCTTCTCGGCCTTGACGACCACGGCTCGCTCCTAATCGAGTGGTTGGCTTCCGTCCGATCCATGCGCCACCGGTGACGCTCGGCTCCTCGCGCATCATGCTCCGCTGCCGGATTGTGCCGTGGATTGTCCAGTCGCGGCGCGGTCGGCCAGCAAGAGCGCGTCATCGCTCCGAACGCGCCCGGCCGGAATCGATCGGTCGCCAGCTCTCAGCCGACATAGCATTTCGACCTTCTCGCTGCCGGTGACAATCCACAACACGCACCGCGCGCGATTGAGCACCGGGTACGTCAACGTCATCCGCCGGCGCCCTTGATAGACCCCCGTCACAGCCACGTCGGCGTTATCAATATCGAGAGCCGGGGTTCCGGGCACGAGTGATGCGGTGTGGCCGTCCGGACCAAGGCCGAGGTGAACCAGGTCCAGCACTGGCGGCGAGCCCGCGACGTCTCGCAGCACCGATGCGTACTGCGCGGCCGCCGCTTCGAGATCAGGAGATTCTACCGGCATGGCGTGAATCTGTTCAGGACGCAGGGGTACGTGTTGAAGCAGGCTTTCGCGCAAGTGGGTCAGGTTGCGATCCGGATGCCCGTCGGGAGCCACACGCTCATCAATCTGGAAAAGATTCACGCCCGCCCACGGAACATCTTCGCCGGCCAGGGCACGCAGCATGATCCACGGGGTGTGGCCACCGCTCACCGCCAGAGTGAAGAGGCCGCGGGAAGCAACCGCGGCGCGCGCCGCGGCGGCGATGGTCGACGCCCCGGCTCGAGCGACCGAAGCCGCGTCATCAAAAACTTCGAGCTTCATGAGATTTCTCCTGGTCGAGACCGGCGATTCCGACAGAGGATCCGGCAACTCGCATCCGGTTCAGACGACAACTTCGTCAGGCTGTTTGCGCCGCAGCGCGAGAATCCCCCTGCTCCGCTGCGGTCGGGTTACGCCAGCCTTCCGGTGGGCGCACACTTCGGTCCACTTCACTCGGCCCCCAGGCACCCGTGTCATATTCATAGACGGGAGTGCCAGCCTTCAGGATCGGATCGACGATTCGCCACGCTTCTTCCACATAGTCCTCGCGCGCGAAAAGAGTGGAATCGCCAGCCATCGCGTCGCCCAGGACTCGCTCGTACGCATCCATCTCCCGAGGACCTGCTTGACTGCTGGCCACCATCTCGATCGCCTCGCCCTTCAGGACATCGCCGGGACTCATGACCGTTGTTCCGATCGCGATCGTCATCTGGGGACTAATTCGAAATCGGAGGTGGTTCTGAAGGAGCGAGGAATCGCTTATCACAGCAGGCGGCTTCCGAAAGCGCGCCAGTACTTCCGTACAGGTAACCGGCAAATTCTTGCCGGCGCGGATGTAGAAGGGAACGCCCTTCCAACGCCAGGAATCGACCTCGAGCCGCACGGCGGCGAATGTTTCCGTCTTCGAATCCGCTGCCACACCCTTTTCCTGGCGATAGCCCCGGAACTGCCCCCGGACGACATTGACCGGATCCAGCATCGGAATCGCTTTCAGCACCTTCACCTTCTCGTCCCGAACAGTTTCACTGTCGACGCGGACGGGAGGCTCCATGGCGAGATTGCACAAGATCTGGAAGAGATGGTTTTGGATCACATCGCGAATTGTCCCTGTTTGATCGTAGAAAGCGCCGCGCCCTTCGACGCCGAAATCTTCCGCCATCGTGATCTGAATGCTCTCGATGTAGTTTCGATTCCAGAATGGCTCCATGAACGCATTCGCAAACCGGAAAATCACGACATTGTTTACCGGCCGCTTGCCAAGATAGTGGTCGATTCGAAAGATCGCGGACTCGGCAAAGAATTCGTGCAAGGTTCGATTGAGCTCCCTCGCGGAGGCGAGGTCGTTCCCGAACGGCTTCTCTACGATCACGCGAGCGTCGCCGGCGGAGTCCGCTTCCGCCAATTGCTTCACGACCGTTTCAAATAGCGAAGGCGGAATCGCAAGATAGTGGGCCGGCCGCTGGGCGGAACCGAGCGCTGTGCGGATTGCTTGAAACGTGCCCGCATCGTTGTAATCGCCGTCCACGTACCGCAACAGGCCGGTGAGCCGTTCGAAAGCCGCCGGATCGATTCCACCGTGCTTTTCGAGGCTCTCCTGCGCTCGCGCGCGAAACTGCTCCAGATTCCAGCCGGATTTCGCGACGCCAATGACAGGCACGTTCAGGTGGCCGCGTTTGATCATCGCCTGCAGCGCTGGGAAGATCTTTTTATACGCTAAGTCACCTGTAGCGCCGAAGAATACCAGGGCGTCGGCGTCGGAATGGCTCATCGCGAATCTCCTTTTGTTCGATTATTTGCCGGCCGCCTTCTCCAAATGGCCGCCGAAACCGAAACGCATCGCCGAGAGCAACCGGTCCTGATAATCCGCTTCCCCGCGGGAGGCGAATCGTTCATACAACGCGGTTGAGAGAACCGGTACCGGCACGGCCTCGTCGATAGCGGCTTTGATCGTCCACCTCCCCTCGCCTGAATCAGAGACACGCCCGGCGAACTGGGACAGCGAAGGGTCCTTCACAAGGGCCGCGGCCGTCAGGTCGAGCAACCAGGACGCGATCACGCTCCCGCGCCGCCATACCTCGGAGATATCCCGCAAATTGAGATCGTATTTATAATGCGCGGGATCGCGTAGCGGCGTCGTCTCTGCGTCCACGGCACCCTGCTCCTTGCCTACGTTCGCGGAGCGCAAGATGCTCAGGCCCTCGGCGTAGGCAGCCATCAGCCCATACTCGATCCCATTGTGGACCATCTTGACGAAATGCCCGGCTCCGTTGGGGCCGCAGTGCAGATAGCCCTGTTCGGCCGTGCCGTCAAACCCCTCGCGTCCCGGGGTAGGCGGTATGCCGCCAGCGCCCGGGGCCAGAGTCGAGAAGATGGGGTCCAGGTGCTTGACGACCTCCGTCTCACCACCGATCATCATGCAGTAACCTCGCTCCAAACCCCAGACTCCGCCGCTTGTTCCCACGTCGACGTAGTGAATCCGCTTCACGGTCAGTTCCTTGGCTCGACGGATGTCATCAATGTAGTAGGAATTGCCTCCGTCGATGAGGATGTCGTCAGGCTCGAGGTGCGGCAGGAGGTCGGCAATGGTTTGATCCACCGCGGCCGCAGGGACCATGAGCCAGACCGCCCGAGGCTTCTCCAGCCCCTTGACGAGATTGGCCAGCGAATCCGACCCGGCCGCCTTTTCCCGAACCAGATCCTGCACGACCTTCGGTGACCGATCGAAGACGACGCACTGGTGTCCGCCCTTCATCAGCCGCCGAGCCATGTTGGCTCCCATCCTTCCAAGACCAATCATTCCAAGTTGCATCGCTCGCTCCTTTGGCTGCCCCGTTGTCGGGTCACTCACTTGGGGGTCTCCGACGAAAACTGGATGCAGGCCCACTGCGGGGTCGATCCAAGACTCCGCGTCCGATCCACCCATCGTCAGGATGCCCGACTAAGCTTTCGGTATCTCCGGATCAAGTTGTTCGTTGAACTGTCATGGCTGAGCGAAGGCTCCGTCTCGCTCTCAAGTTCCGGAATGATACGCTGGGCCAGCACTTTGCCAAGCTCTACGCCCCACTGATCGAACGAGTTGATCTTCCAGATGGTGCCCTGCGTGAAGACGGCGTGTTCGTAGAGAGCGACAAGTTTGCCGAGGATCTCCGGCGTGAGCCTTGCGGCAAGAAGGGTGTTCGACGGACGATTGCCCTCGAACACACGATGAGGGACGAGCCAGTCTGGCGTGCCCTCGGCCTTGACTTGCTCAGGTGTTTTTCCGAAGGCCAACGCTTCGGTCTGTGCGAAGACGTTCGCAAGCAACATGTCGTGCTGACGGCCAACCGGGTTGAGCGGCTGTCCAAACGCAATGAAGTCGCAAGGAATTAGCCTGGTCCCCTGATGAATCAGTTGATAGAAGGAGTGCTGGCCGTTGGTTCCGGGCTCGCCCCAATAAATCGGGCCCGTCGGATAGGTGACCTCGTCCCCGCCGATCGTGACATGTTTTCCATTGCTCTCCATTGTCAGCTGCTGCAGGTATGCCGGAAACCTCTTTAGGTACTGCTCATAAGGCAGTACCGCGACCGTTTGCGCGCCGAAAAAATCGGTGTACCAAATTCCCAGAAGGCCCATCAGTACCGGCAGGTTGCGATCAAACGGCGTGGTGCGGAAATGTTCATCCATCTCGTGGAAACCGACCAGCATGCGCCGGAAGTTGTCCGGCCCCACGGCCAGCATCGTCGAAAGTCCGATCGCCGAATCCATGGAGTAGCGTCCGCCAACCCAGTCCCAAAAACCAAACATGTTGGCCGTATCAATTCCGAACTTCGCTACTTCCTTGGCGTTTGTCGATACCGCGACAAAGTGCTTGGCCACGGATTTTTCGTCGCCGCCCAGGGCGGCCAATGACCAGGCGCGAGCGCTGTGTGCGTTTGTCATCGTTTCAAGCGTCGTGAACGTTTTTGAGGAGACCACGAAGAGCGTCTCTGTCGCGTCGAGATCGCGAACCGCTTCCGCGAAGTCCGTACCGTCCACATTGGAGACGAAGCGGAATGTCCTGGTGCGGTCGCTGTAGTGCTTCAGCGCCTCATACGCCATCACCGGCCCCAGGTCGGAACCGCCGATGCCAATGTTAATCACGTTGCGAATCCGTTTGCCGGTGTGGCCCTTCCATTCACCGCTGCGCACGCGATTGGAGAATTCCGTCATCTTGTCGAGCACGGCGTGAACCAGTGGCACGACGTTTTCTCCGTCCACCAAGACGGATGTCCCTTTGGGTGCGCGCAGGGCTACGTGCAGCAGGGCGCGCTTTTCCGTGAAGTTGATTTTGTCCCCTCGAAACATCGCGTCGATGTGCGAGCGCAGTTCCGATTCCTCGGCGAGGCCGACGAGAAGCTTGAGGGTTTCGTCCGTGATGCGATTTTTCGAGTAGTCGAGGAAAATCCCGGCTGCGTCGGCGGTGAGCCGCTCGCCGCGCCGGGGGTCTTGGGCGAATAGCTCTCGCAGATGAAATTTTCGAACTTCCTCGAAGTGGGCTCGGAGCGCCTCCCAAGCCTTGCTTTTCGTGAGTGGTTCAATGACCCGGGACGTAGCGTCTGGTGTAGCGGGTGTGGCCATTTTCATGCTCCTTTCTTTTCACGATTACTTTGCTGCTCCCTGCTTGAGCGCAGCACTCCTGCCCCCCCTCATTTCCATCCGCTCGCTCCAGGACTGAACGAATGACTTCGCGCCTTCCCCTGAAGTCTCACTGCCAAAGGGTCGATATCGATGCCGGCGCAGCCGAACCGTGCCAGCGCTTCCTCGCCGTCGTGTGCTGGCAACATCGCGCCGATTTCGTCCTGATCCGCCAGCCTGGCCAGGCCGATCAATCCACGATCCTGCGACGGGTCCCAATTCGCCGATACCGCAGGGCGACGGCCGTGAGTGGACATGCAAGAGTACTCCGGAAGCGCGGTCGTCCGGAGCAAAAGGCGGCCGGCGGATGCCCGGAACGCTTCAAACGTCCGACCGATGGCCCATTGCCATCGGACGGCTCGCTCCAGGAGAGCTGGATGTCGAACGATTCCGTGTTCATCGTCACACTCAACGCCACGACGGTGCGTCATGCCACAAAATAAACGGGGCTTCCAAGGGCACGAACGCTCCGCTGTGCTGGGGAACAAGCCGCGGAGTGTAGTCAGCGGCCGGACGAGTTTCCGAGATAGCGGCGGTGTAGGTAAAACCGTTTGCGGACCCGACGAGATGCTCACCACGAGTTAGCGGTTGCGTGACGGGAGCATTGCCGTTCTGCCCTTCCGCGTACAGTTCAACCTTCACGGCCTCCGGATCGAGATCACCCAGAAAGACCTGAACATGAAATGTGAACTGTCCGTCTTTTTGCTCGACGGTGGCGCTGCCAAAACGCAGCAGGGACCAGTGTTTTGCGAGTCGGCCCTGCCAATTCAGCAGATCGGCCGCTAGCGAACCGCCCTTCTCGGTACGCCGGCGAAAGGCGGCCGCAGCCGGGACATAATGGTTCTCGGTGTACTGGCGGACCGCGCGGTTGGTTGAGAAGGCCGGTGTCAATCGAGCCATGCTTTCCCGCATGCGAGCAACCCAGCCGCGCGGGATTCCATTTTCGTCGCGCGTGTAGAAGTTCGGAACAACCTCTCGTTCGAGGAGGCCGTAAAGGGATTCGGCTTCCGTGGCATCCCAGGAAGGATCATCGCCGTGTTCGCGGCCGTCGCCGATGGCCCAGCCTACTTCGGGCGAATACGCCTCCGCCCACCAGCCATCGAGTTCCGACAGGTTCAGCCCGCCATTGACAAGCACCTTCATGCCGCTCGTGCCGCTTGCTTCCCAAGGACGTCGCGGGGTGTTCACCCAGAGATCGACGCCCTGGACAAGTTGCTCCGCCATCAGCACATCGTAGTCACTGAGGAAAACGACGCGGGGCCGCGCTTCGGGGCGATGGGAAAACTCGATCCACTGCCGAATCATGTTCTGCCCCTCCCGGTCCTGCGGATGGGCCTTTCCGGCAAGCACGAGCTGGACGGGATGTTCGTGATTCGTCAGGATGCGAAGGAGGCGATCCGGATCATGCAGGAGAAGGTTGGGGCGCTTGTACGTTGCAAAACGGCGGGCGAAACCCAGAGTCAGAGTATCAGGATCAAGAACCTGGGATGCCCGCGCGATCTCCTCAGAAGAGGCTCCCCGGCCGGCCAATTGACGGACGTGGCGACTGCGAACGTAGCGAACGAGACACTTGCGGCCATCCGCGCGAAGTTGCCATAGGTCCGCATCGCCGACGGCGCGAAGGCTCAGCTCCGCGCCCGACACGGCTTCGCGCCATCGGTCTTTTCCGGCCGCCGTTTCCCATAAATGATCCGCGGCGGCTGAATCCCAGGTGGGAGCGTGCACGCCGTTCGTCACGTGCGACACCGGCACTTCGTTTTCCGGCCACCGCGGAAACAACGTCTGGAAAATTCGTCGGCTGACCTGACCGTGCAACCGGCTGACGCCGTTGACGATGCCGCTGCCTCGGATTGCCAGGTACGCCATATTAAATGGCTCGGACGAATCCATACGATCTCGCCGCCCGAAGGCCAAGAGATCCTCCATCGAAACCGCGAGGCCCCCCTCGGCATACCTCTTGAGATACCATTCCATCAGGCCGGGATCGAACCGGTCAAAACCCGCGGCCACGGGAGTGTGGGTGGTAAAAAGATTTCCGGCGCGCGTGGCCGTAAGCGCCACGTCGAATGGCTGCTTATTGTCGGTCATGTAAGTGCGGGCGCGCTCGAGCACCGCGAACGCGGCGTGACCCTCGTTGAGGTGGCATACCTCCGGCTGCAATCCGAGAGCCCTCAAGACCTGCCAGCCTCCAATGCCCAGAACGAGCTCCTGCTTCAGGCGCAGTTCCGGACCGCCTCCGTAGAGCTCCGTGGTAATGCCGCGATAGGCCGGAATATTCGCAGGGTCGTTTGTGTCAAGCAGATACAACTTCGCCCGACCCACTTTCACCTGCCAGGTGCGGATCCAAAGCTTGCCGGCAGGAAAGTCCATTGACAGGCGCAGCCATTCGCCATTTGACTGACGCACGGGCCGGATTGGCAGCTGGCCGGGGTCGTTAAACGGATATAAAGCCTGCTGCTGACCCTGCGCGTCGATTTCCTGTCGGAAATATCCTTGCTGGTAGAGAAGACTTACGCCTATAACGGGCACTCCCAGATTACTGGATGTCTTGAGCTGGTCGCCGGCCACATTTCCGAGCCCGCCCGAATAAATGGGAAGCGCCTCGCTGAGCATAAATTCCATGGAGAAATACGCCACGGCCGAAAGACCGGAACCCGGGTGCGCCCTTTGGAACCAGCCCTCGGATTCCTCCAGGGTCCGTTGCTTGCCGTTCAGTTCGGCGAGAAGCTTTTGGAAGCTTGGATCGGAGGTAACACGGCGCAGTCTTTCCCGGGACACCGTTTGCAGCACGACCCAGGGATTATGGGTCAGTTCCCAAAGTTCAGGGTCGATCTGTTCCCAAAGCTGATCGGCCGAATGATTGAAGGACCATCTCAGGTCCAAGGCCAATTCCGTGAGGGCATCTGAAACCGCGGTTGCGGAGGGGAGAATGCTTGAGGCGGCACTGCTCATACATGATTCCTTCCTGCGGGCTTAAGAGACGGCCGCTGCTCGCGCGCCACGTGCGAGCGTTTCGGAAACAATGATCTGGGCTTGTTCTTGGATTTCTTGCAGATGGTCCTGACCGAGGAAGCTCTCGGCGTACACTTTGTAAATCTCCTCCGTGCCCGAAGGCCGCGCCGCAAACCATCCGTTCTTTGCGGTCACTTTGATTCCGCCAATGGCGTTGCCGTCTCCGGGGGCTGCGGTGAGGACCTGCTGGACCTTTTCGCCAGCCAGTTCGGTGATGTGGATATCGGGGGCCGACAATTTCTGCAGGACGGCCTGCTGTTCTCGGGTGGCGGGAGCCTCACTGCGTTCGTAAACCGGATCGCCCAGGTCCCTGGTGAGTTCGCGGTAGATTTCGCCCGGATCTTTTCCCGTGCGCGCCGTGATTTCCGCCGAGAGGAGGCAGGGAATGATTCCGTCTTTGTCCGTGGACCAGACTCCGCCGTCGCGCGCAAGAAACGAGGAACCGGCGCTTTCCTCGCCCGCGAAGCCGAGACGGCCGTCGAGCAGCCCTTCGACGAACCACTTGAATCCAACGGGAACCTCGTAGAGGCCCCGTCCCAACCGAGCGGTGACACGATCGATCATGCTGCTGCTGACCACCGTCTTGCCGACGGCAACATCCTTGGCCCATTTGGCGCGGTTGGCATACAGGTAATAGATGCAGACGGAGAGGTAGTGGTTCGGTGGAAGAAGGCCGCTGCCCTTGGTGACGATGCCGTGGCGGTCGTGGTCCGTGTCGGCGGCAAATGCGATGTCGAACTTGTCCTTGAGCCCGATGAGTCTTTGCATGGCATACGGCGAAGAGGGGTCCATGCGAATCTTGCCGTCCCAATCCACGGTCATGAATCGAAAGGTCGGATCGACAGATGTGTTCACGACGGTCAAATCGAGACCATATCTCTCGGCGATCAACGGCCAGTAATCGATGCCCGCGCCGCCGAGCGGGTCGACACCGAGCGTAATCTTGGCATCGCGGATCGCCGCCATATCGATGACGGTCTCGAGATCGTCGACATACGTGTGCAGAAAATCATATCGATGGGTGGTCCCGGCTCGAAGTGCTTCCGCGAACTGCATTCGCTTGACGCCTTGGAGCGCGCCCCGAAGAAAGTCGTTGGCCTTCGTTTCGATCCAGGATGTGACCTGCGAACTGGCCGGTCCGCCGTGCGGTGGGTCGTATTTGAAGCCGCCGTCGTCGGGGGGATTGTGAGACGGCGTGATCACGATGCCGTCGGCAAGCCCGATTTTGCGGCCGCGGTTGTAACCTAGGATCGCATGCGAGACGGCGGGGGTGGGCGTGTACGGAGTTCCTTCCGACAGCATCACATCGATGTCGTTCGCCGCAAGCACCTGGAGCGCGCTGGCAAATGCCGGCTCGGATAGCGCGTGCGTGTCCATTCCAAGGAAGAGCGGCCCGTCAATTTTCTGCAACGCGCGGTAGTCGCAGATGGCCTGCGTAATGGCAAGGATGTGCCACTCGTTGAATGCCCGGTCGAAAGCGGAGCCGCGATGGCCGGAGGTGCCAAAGATAACCCGTTGTGAAGGTTCGTTCGCGTCAGGCCGCAAAGAGTAATAGGACGTGATGAGTTTCGGAACGTTTACCAACATCGCCGGGTCGGCCGGTTTTCCCGCGTTCACATTCACTTTCACTTATCGCCTCACCGAACAGCAGAATCTCAACACGCACCCGCGACCGACGCACGGCACCCGGGGAACCTCGTTGATAATGTAAGCAGGCCTCAGAATCGTCGTTTTGGCTGCCGGCGACGCACAGCGTCACGCCAGAAACCTTCTCGGCGGCGCTCCGTCAGAAATTCGTAAGCCCCTCGCCCCTGCGGCAGCGACGATTCGATCCCATTCTCTCTCCACACGGCCCCGTTGGGCCATGTCAGGTGCACTCGTGTCCCTCCCGATCTGCAACGCAACCCAGCAACCGTTCGATGCTCTGCCTCTGTGAATGGTCGCATCCCGGTCTAGAGGGAGGGACCAGCATGGCGGATGCTCGGCAGGCCTAGATTTTCTGCGCGGCGCGTTTGCGCACTTCAGCCAAGCCTTGGGCATCTTCCAGGTGCTGCTCCGGCTTTTCCTCATGGTATCTCGCGAATAACGCAACCCCCATGGGATCTTCCAGAATATCCACCTGTACGCCCTTCTGACGCACCATTTCCTCGTTGCCCGAATAATTCGTGATGTCGCCGACGACCATTCGTTGAAATTGACGCCTGTGGATCAGCGCTGCACAGATGTCACATGGGCTGAGCGTGGTGAATATCGTCGTCTGGCTGAAATCCTGGCGCCCCGCGTCGCGCGCCGCCGATGTCTCGCCGTGATTGTAGGGATGGTTTTCCTGAACCAGCGTGTTATGCCCTTTGCCCACGATCTGTCGCGTTTCATTGTGGATGATCACGCCGCCAATGGGGCAGCCGCCTTCGTCATAGCTCTTCTTTGCGAGAAGCACTCCAATCCGCATGAAATCTCTGTCGCTCAGCTTCTTGAAAAATCCATCCTCGACGATTTCTGGAAGACTCTTCGTGGGAAGGTGCGCGATCGTGTTCAACACCTCGTCGGTAACGGGCGTATCGCTGGTAATAAACGCCTTCATGAAAACTCCTCTCGCGACCCCTGGTACCCAAAGCCCGTACGCATTTTTGAGCGGCTCCTTCTCCACGAACCGCGCACATCGCGCAAATCGCGTCCACTCCTACGATATTGCAAGCAAATCATCTAGCCCGGGGCCAAATGAGACGCCCATTGAGTTTCGCCGCGTCACTTATCTTGCCAGCCTCCGCCCAGTGCCCGATACAGCTGCACGAGGCTCTGATATTCGGCTCCGCGTGCCTGGGCCAGCTCGAGTTCCGCCGCAAATAGCGCACGCTGCCCGTCTAACACCTCGAGATACGTCGTCGTGCCCCCGGTATAACGCAAGTTGGAAAGCCGAACGGACTCTTGCAAGTCGGCAACGGTATCCTGGTCGCGAACGCGCACCTCATGCAACTTCTGATAGCCGATCAGAGCATCGGAAACGTCTCCG
This sequence comes from uncultured Acidobacteriaceae bacterium, assembly GCA_964563425.1. Taxonomy (GTDB): domain Bacteria; phylum Acidobacteriota; class Terriglobia; order Acidiferrales; family UBA7541; genus Palsa-295. Next base: position 30,393 of record CAZLWY010000044.1, read on the forward strand.
AACGCACGCTGAATGGTTTGCTGGTAAGCAAGCAACGCCTGCCGGTCTTGCGATCTTGCCAAGCGCAAATTGCCGGTTAGAGCGCCGCCGGTGAAAATCGGCTGGCTCACCTGCGCGCCATACGACCAGATTCCCAGCTGCGAGCTCATCAGGTCCGAAAAAGCGCTGCTGCGCCCGAACGCTCCGCCACCTGAACCTGTCAGCGTTACTTGTGGGAAAAATTCGGCCTTCGCCACTCCGATTTCGGCGTTTGCGGCCACCAGGTTTTGCTCGGCCTCTCGAATATCGGGCCGCCGCTCGATCAACGACGAGGGAAGCCCGGGCGGAACCCCCGGAGGCAATACCTGCTGCACCAGCGGAAGTCCCCGGTCGATCGGGTGCGGGTAATCGCCGAGAAGGATGCTGATGGCATCTTCTTCCTGCGCAATCTGTCTTTCCAAATCGGGGACCTGCGCGTTCGCCGTATCCAGAGTTTGCTGCGCCTGCAGCACGTCGAGTTTCGTCGCCACACCGTGCGTCAGCCGCAGATTCGTAAGCTTCACGGAATCCTGTTGCGAGGCAACGGTGTCGTGAGTGATTTGCAGCGCAAGGTCAAGTTGCAGCAGATTGAAATAGTCGCTCGCCAGGTCGCTCACGAGCGTCAGCGTCACGGTCTGCTTCGCGTCTTGGGTAGCCAACAGCTGGGCCCGTGATGCCTCGGTCGCGCGGCGAAGCTTTCCAAAAAAGTCCAACTGGAAGGCCGCATCCGCCGTCAGCGTCAGGAAGTTATATCTCGTCTGGAACGTATTTTCCTTGCCTCCCGTGAAATTGCCGTTTCCAGACACTTGCGGAAACAGACTCGAACGCGTGACCACAACTTCGGCGCGCGCCGCGTTGATGCGCTCGGTCGCAATCTGCAAATCGTAGTTCTGCTTCAGAGCCGTGCGAATCAGTTCCTGCAATTGCGGATCCTGAAAAACCTGCCACCACGGCAAATCCGCGTACGACGCCGTCTGTGCGTCAACTGGCTGGCTGCCGTTCACATCGCGAAACGTCGCCGGCGTTTGCACCGCCGGCCGATGGTAATTCGGACCGACCGCGCAGCCCGCGGCGAGGGCGCAACCAGCCAGCATCGAAATCGCGCTCGCCATTTTCTTAAATCGCTTCTGTCGGCGTCGCATCTCAGTCTCCCTCCGCCGGCGCGGGCGCCGCTGGAGATGCCAGTGCAGCGTGATCTTTCTCGCCGCCTGACCATTTTTCGACCAGATAGAAAATCGCAGGCACGAAAAATATTCCGATGATGCTGGCGGCCATCATGCCTCCGATCACGGTCGTGCCCATAATCTGCCGCGCCACCGACCCCGCCCCGCTCGCAGTCCACAGCGGCACGCAGCCCAAAATGAACGCGAACGACGTCATCAGAATCGGCCGCAAACGAAGCCGCGCGCCCTCGAGCGCCGCGTCCACCAGCGGCCGCCCCTTCTCGAATTCATCCTTCGCGAATTCGACGATCAGGATCGCGTTCTTGGCGGCCAGCCCGATCAGCATGACCAGCCCGATCTGCGAATAAATGTCGCTCTCGATCTGAATCATGTAGGGGGGTAGGAAGAAGCTAAGCAGCACGCGCCGCAGCCACAGGATCGCAAACGCTCCAAACACCGCCACGGGCGTGCTCAGCAACACGCTGAACGGCAG
>CAZLWY010000045.1:0-72346 GCA_964563425.1 uncultured Acidobacteriaceae bacterium
GCGCATCAAGCATCCCAGCGAGAAATTCAAGAAGGGCGAGACGGTCGAAGCCAAAGTGCTGAAGGTGGATTCGCAGAATCGGCGCCTCTCGCTCGGCATCAAGCAGATCAACGACATTTGGTCGAACTGGTTCAGAGACCATAAGCTCAACGAAATCATCAAAGGCAAAGTGGCGCGCACCACCGATTTCGGCGCGTTCGTGGAACTCGCCGAGGGAATCGAGGGGCTGTGCCATGTGTCGGAGATCGAGGAGCGCCGTCCGAAAGGCGAGCGCGACAAGGCGCCCAAGGCGCCGCGCGATGCGCGCGTGACGGCGGTGCTGACCGTGGGGAACGAGTACGATTTCAAAATCCTGCGGCTCGAGCCGGAGCAGCGCAAGATCAGCCTGAGCTTCCGCGCGGCCCAAAAGCAGGCCGAGCGCGAGGAGATTAAGTCGTTTACGAAGACGGCGAAATCGTCGCCCACGGCCACGATCGGCGACGCCGTCCGGGCCAAGCTCCAGCAGTCGTAAACCCTGGCTAACACCAGCGAAATATGGCGTTTACCTTGCGGTCGCTTTGAGGTTGTGCCAAGATCGAAGTGGCGTCCAGCCCCGTCGCGCAGTCGGCCAAGCTAACTTGAAGTCGCGAGAGGAGGCTCTCATCCGATGGCAGAAGCTGCGGGAGAGCACGAAAACAAAGAACATACGATGACCAAGGCGGATCTCGTCGAAGAGGTCACGCGGGTTACGGAGCTGCCGCGCAAGGAGTCGGAGCAGGTCGTCGAGACCATCTTCGAGAGCATTATTGCGGCGCTGCAGGCCGACGATAAGATCGAAATCCGCGGATTTGGCAGCTTCCGCACGCGCCAGCGGCGCGGCCGCACCGGGCGCAATCCCAAAACCGGCGCGAAGGTGGAAGTCCCCCCCAAGAAAATTCCCTTCTTCAAGCCCAGCAAAGAGCTGAAGGATTACGTCAATAATCCAGGCGGGGCCGGCGCGCAGGACTGAGCGGGATGGATTATCTTTGGACGCCCTGGCGGTACCGCTATATCGCCGATGCGTCGAAGGATGATCGCTGCATTTTCTGCGACGCCCTGGGCGCCGATGACGACCGCAACACCCTGATCGTTCTCCGCGGCGCGAAAAATTTCATCATCCTCAATCGCTATCCCTATACCAGCGGCCACGTGATGGTGGTTCCCTACGAGCACGTGGCCGACTTGAGCGCCGTCGATCCCGCTACGCTTGCCGAAATGATGGCGCTCACGCAGCGCGTGCAGTCGGCTCTGGCGCGCACGTATCATCCGGAAGGCTACAACCTGGGCATGAACCTGGGGCGCGCGGCGGGCGCCGGCGTCATCGGGCATTTGCATCTGCACGTGCTGCCACGCTGGGGCGGCGACGCCAATTTCATGACCGTGGTTGGCGAAACGCGCGTGGAACCCGAAGATCTGGCGACGACGTACGACCGGCTGCACAAAGCTCTAACGGCTTGATGGCGTTCCGGCAGATTGAGCCGCTACAGGACCTGGCCCTCTCTACACGATTCGACCCACCTCAACCCTTCCTCCGGGAACTCGTATCGATGGCCGTGGATGCTATGTCGCTTCGATCGGATGGAACGAGCCGCGTGGGAGGCTTGTGTATAATGCGTCCACGATGAGTCGTCCGCCGAAACGCTACAGGGACTCCCATCTCGTCGTTCCGTACCGCCGCTATCGGCGCGGATCGCAGCCGCCGTATTTGTATCCGCCATATCGTCTGACGCTTTCGCGCGCGCCGCGGAAGGCTTTGATCGTCCTCCCGCATACGCTTTCGGAAATCACCGGCCCGGTCTTCGGACATGGCGATGTCCGCGAAACGGACAACGATCTGACGCGCCAGCACGCCGGCGAGCCGCTCGGCGAGCGCATCACCGTCAGCGGCCGCGTGCTCGACGACAATGGCCGCCCCGTCCCCAACACGCTGATTGAGCTCTGGCAATGCAACGCCGCCGGGCGCTACCGCCACCGCATCGACCAACACCATGCGCCCCTGGATCCGAATTTTTCGGGCGCGGGCCGCACACTCACGGACGAACAGGGCAACTACCGCTTCATCACCATCAAACCCGGGCCATATCCGTGGGACAACCATCCGAACGCGTGGCGTCCCGCGCATATTCATTTCTCGCTCTACGGCACGGCGTTCGCCACGCGGCTCGTCACTCAAATGTATTTTCCCGGCGATCCGCTGCTTCCGTTTTGCCCGATTTTCAATTCGATTCCGGACCGGAAGGGGCGCGAGCGCGTGATTTCGAAATTCGAGTTGAACCGCACCGAGCCGGGCTGGGCGCTCGGCTTCCATTTCGACATCGTTGTGCGCGGACAGGAGAGCACGCCTTTTGAACGCCAGAGGTAAAAGCGGGCGCGTGCTTGAGCCGACGCCCTGGTGCACGGTGGGCCCGTATTTTTCCGTCACGGTGAGCGACGCGAATTCGGTGCGGGCCATCGCGGCTCCCGGCGCGACGGGCGAACGCATGAAATTACTGTGCGCGGTGTTTGACCGCGACGGCAAACCCGTGCCGGACACACTGGTCGAAATCTGGCAGGCGAACGCCGACGGGAAATACAATCATCCCGCCGACCGGCAGGCGAAATCGATGGATGCGTCGTTTCGCGGATTCGGGCGCCAGATCACGGACGAAAACGGCGTCTGCGAATTCGAAACGATCAAGCCGGGCCGCGTCCCCGGACCGCGCGGCGCGCTGCAAGCGCCGCATCTTGAGGCGGGCATCTTCACGCGCGGCGTCCTGAGGATCCTCGCCACCCGAATTTATTTCTCGGGCGATGCCGCAAACAAGGATTGTCCCGTGCTCGCGCGCGTTCCGAAATCGCGCCGCACCACGCTCGTCGCGCAGCCCGTCGCGGGCCAGCCCGGAACCTGGCGCCACGGAATTCACCTCAGCGGCCCAAAAGAAACCGTCTTCTTCGATGTGTAGTGTTATCGAGCTCCGGTTGCGATCACAAGTCCTGACCAAAAACGACCTTGACTCCGTTCGAATCGCGAATCGAGAAGTCGCGTATGTCATATGGCTGATCCGTGAGTCCTACCACGACATCCGCTCCTCGCCCTACGATCTCCCGATAGTAGGCGTCCACATCTCGGACCCACTGAAAAAGGTATACGCCCGCGGGGCTGTGGTTTCCTTTCACGAAGTGAATCGCCGAATTGTCGCGCCAGACGACCGAATAGACTTCATCGCCATAGTCCCACTGGAAACCGAGAATGTCCCGGTAGTGGGTGGCTGTCGCCATCACATCCGGCACAGAAAGAACGGGAGCGCCTTGAATGAATTGCTTCGGATTCGAGATCGGTGGATTGGGCATGGTGTTGTTCATCCATAATTCGGCGGGTTCACTGACTGGTCCATTCCCATTGTCTTTTGCCCACCGGGCTGCACGGTCACGCTGATCAGGTGCGGCTCCTTTGACCTGAACGCGCATTGGAGCGTTTTTTCCAGATCCTCGGCGCGTTCCACCGCATGCGCCTGCATGCCGTAGCCCTGCGCGATTTTCACCGCGTCGATTCCGGGGATGTCGATGCCCGGGACGTTGTCGCCCACTTTCGTGAAATCGCGGAAACCCTTGAGCGCGGAATAATTTCCGTTGGCGATCACCACGAAGATTACCGACGCCTTCGATTGCACCGCCGACCACAGCGCCTGCACGGAATATTGCAGCGAGCCGTCGCCCACGGTGCAGACGACCCGGCGGTTGGGATGGGCCATCTGCAGGCCCACCGCCGCGGGCGCTGCAAATCCCAAAATCCCGGTGCGCACGGAATAGAAGGAACCTGGCTCGTCGAGTTCGATGTAGCGGTCGAGATCGCCTTTCGACGACGGACACTCCTCGGAAATAATCGCGTCGCGCGGCATCAGTTTGTTGAGCGTGCTGAAGACGTACGCGCAGGTCATCGGCTGCTCAGCGGACGGCTCGGGCGGCTTGGTTCGCGTCGGCACGGTGCGCGCGGCCGGTTTCACTCGACTGCGCAGATACTCGGCGGCGATTTTCAAGTCTCCCACGATGCTTTCGCCGACGAGCGCGGTCGAGGCATCCTGCGGCGAATTCGTGATCTGAAAAAGCTTTGTGCCTGGCGCGATGGCGTTCCCAGGCACGAAAGCGTAATAGAGAAACACCGGCGCGCCGAGCACGACCACCGTGTCGTAACCGGCGAGCTGTTCGGCCAGCGGTTTGCGCGCGGGGAGCAATCCGCCGCGAAACAGCCGATGGCTGCGCGGAAAGGCCCAGCGCGAGGCAATCGGCTCGGCGTACACATCGGCGTTCAGCTTTTCGGCCAAAGCGATAACTTCTCGATTCGCGCCATCCTCTTCGATCTGCGCGCCGGTGATCAGCGCCAGCTTCTTGCTCGCATCGATCGCCCGCACCACGTCGTCGAGCGCCGCCGGATCGGGCGCCACCGTTTGCGTCACCTTACGCGCAGTGATCGGCTCGCAAGGCTTGTTCCAGTCGTCCATGGGCACGGAAATAAATACGGGCCCGCGCGGCGGTTGCATCGCCAGGTAATAGCCACGCGCGATGGCTGCCGGCACGTCTTCGGCGCGCAGCGGCTCGCTGGACCATTTCACGTACGGCTTCACGACTTCGGCCGCGCGGCTGATCAGAAAAGGCTCGCCCATTATTTGCCGGCGATCCTGCTGGCCGGTGGTGACCACCAGCGGCGCGTGGCAATAGAGCGCGTCGATCAGCGCCGACAGCCCGTTGCCGGCGCTGGCAATCGAGTGCAGATTCACGAACGCCGCTTCGCCGCGCGCCATCGCGTAGCCCAGCGCCATGCCCGCGGCCACGCGCTCGTGCAGCGCGAGCACGTACTGGAAATCCGCCGGCATGTCCTTCAGGAACGGCAGCTCGCTCGAGCCAGGATTACCGAAGATCTTCGTCATCCCCAGATCGCGCAACAGGTTGTAGGTCACTTCGCGGACCGTGCTCACACCGGAAAGCCTCCTCGACCGATCGTCGCCAACTCGAATATATACCGGATTCGCGCGTGAAAGGTCGAGGCAAGGAGGCAGGGAAATGGCGAAGTCTTAGGGCGCCCATCGGGAGATGGCGGGCCTAGGGTTTGTGTCACCTAGGCGGTGTCCCTTTTCAGGGAGCTACACGCGAAGCAGGATAGCGCGCACGGGTGATCGCGCTGGCAAATGACGAGCAGGGGGACGACATCGACTTCACCGCTTCCCGGCAACAGGCGAACTTGTTCTTTTACTCGCCCAGCTGGAATCAAACCTTTCCTGCACGCGGCTTTCCATTGACGGGGTTTCCCGGGTCGGCACATACTCGCGCGCATTGGTTTAGGGGTTGGTGCCGGCGCACAGGAGGATTTCGTGGGTTTTCCAGTCATCCGATGGATGTGGCTTGCGTTGCTGGTTGCGGCGCTTGTTCCGGTGGCGGCGTGCGCGCAGACATCTTGTGAGGCGCTGGCGAATCTCACGCTGACGAACGCTACGATTACATCAGCGACGTCCGTCGCCGAGGGAAGCTACAAGCCGCCTGCGGGACCGGGGATGCCGGGGCCAACGAAGGATCTGCCGACGTTCTGCCGGGTGGCGGGAATCGCCAAACCGACGAGCGATTCGGAAATTCATTTCGAGGTTTGGATGCCGGCGTCGGGCTGGAACGGCAAATACGAGCAGGTGGGCAATGGCGGATTCGCGGGGACGATTCCGTTCGCGGGCATGGCCGAACCACTGCTGCATGGATACGCCACAGCCGCCACCGACGACGGGCACGTCGCGGCACCGAACGCGACCTGGGCGGTGGGACATCCCGAAAAAGTGAAGGACTTCGGCTATCGCTCGGTGCATGAGACGTCGGTCGAGGCGAAGGCGCTGATCCGCGCGTTCTACGGGAAGAGCGCGTCGCGCTTCTACTTCGTGGGCTGCTCGGAAGGCGGGCGCGAGGCCATGACAGAAGCGCAACGTTATCCGGACGATTTTCACGGGATTGTGGCCGGAGCGCCGGCGATCAACTGGGACCACCTGAACGCGCGCGGGCTTTGGGACGAATGGGCGCTGCTGGAAACTCCGGAGAGTTTCATCCCTCCGGCGAAGCTGTCGATCCTGCAGAACGCGGCGATTGCCCAGTGCGACACGCTGGATGACGACAAGGACGGCTTCATCGAAAATCCTCGGGTCTGCCATTTCGATCCGGTAACCGTGGAATGCAAGGGCAGCGAAACGCTCGGCTGCTTGACGGCGGCTCAAGTGACGGCGGCAAAGAAAATCTACGCTCCGCTGACGAATCCGCGGACGGGTGCCGAGATCGAGGCGGGATTCTCGCCAGGAGGCGAGGCAGTGCCGGCGAACTGGGCGGTCTGGATTACCGGCGGGAGCGCGCCGCAACTGGGCGTCGGGAAACTGTTTGCGAATCAGTTTTTCGGAGACATGGTGTTCGAGAATCCGAAATGGGACCCGAAGAGCTTCAATTTCGACACAGACATGAAAATCACGGACGACAGGCTTGGCGGGATTCTGAATTCGATGGATACGAATCTGCGCGCGTTCAAGTCGCACGGCGGAAAGCTGATCCAATACCATGGCTGGAGCGATGCGGCCATTCCTGCTACGGGGAGCATCGAGTATTTCGAGGCGGTACAGAAGGCGATGGGCGACACCAGGAGCTTTTACAGGCTGTTCATGGTGCCGACGATGTCGCACTGCGCGGGCGGTCCCGGAGCGACCATATTTGGCAACGCTGGCGGACTGGAACCGGCAGAAGAAGACGCCGATCATGATGTGGTGCTGGCGCTGGATCGCTGGGTTGAGAAGGGCGCGGCGCCCGATCACATCATCGCGACCGGATTCGTCGATAATAATCCTGCAAAGGGCGTCGCTATGACGCACCCATTGTGCCCGTATCCGCAGGTTGCACACTACAAGGGAACGGGCGATACCAAGGATGCCGCGAATTTTGTGTGTCAAGCGGCGCGTTCTGAACCGAACAAATAACTTCCGGCGACAGCACGGTAGCGGCGCAAAGCGCCGTCGATCGCGAAAGGGAAACGACGCCGTTCAAGCGACAGGGCGTAGCGCCGCGCGTTCCTGAGCAGGACTGCGCGGAATCCAGAGGTTGGGATTTGCCTGTGAACGCCCAAACGGCGACGCTCGATCCAGGGGAATGGGCACGATCGCCCCAAGCCTTTTCGCCTGGCGCAATCGATCGTGCTCCTGCGAAGCGGCTCGACACCCCTGCCAGAAAGCTCGTAACTTTGGTGCCCGCTGACGCGTTATATCCATTTGCGGGGTGCGAGCGGAACATCGTATGCTGTTCCGCCGCTGCGGAATGGCAACGCGCTACCGATCGAAAGGTCCATAAAAATAACGATGGGCGAGATGATTACAGTCAACGACCTGGTGAAAAACTACGGCGATTTTTGCGCCGTGAATCATGTGTCGTTCAGCGTGCCGGAGGGCGTAATTTTCGGATTTCTGGGGCCGAACGGCGCGGGTAAGACCACCACGATCAAGATGCTGACCACGGTGCTCGATCCTACCAGTGGATCGATTCGCGTGAACGGGCACGATCCGACACGTGAACAGAAGCAGGTGCGGCAATCGTTCGGCATCGTGTTTCAGGATCCGAGTCTCGACGACGAGCTGACCGCGCAGGAAAATATGGACCTGCACGGGATTCTCTACGGCGTGCCGCGAGCGGAGCGGCACACGCGCATCGACACACTGGTGGATCTGGTGGGGCTCGGGGAGCGCAAGAAAGATTTCGTGAAAACGTTTTCCGGCGGGATGAAGCGGCGCCTGGAAGTGGCGCGGGCCCTGCTGCACAAGCCGCGGATCCTGTTTCTCGACGAGCCGACGATCGGGCTGGATCCGCAAACGCGCAACCACATTTGGGGCTACATTCAGCAGTTGAGCAAAACCGAGGGCGTCACGGTTTTTTTCACCACGCACTATATGGACGAAGCCGACCGCGTGGCGAACGACGTGGCGGTGATCGACCACGGCAAAATCGTGGCGCAGGGATCGCCCGCGGAGCTGAAAGAGCGCGCCCAGTGCGCGAATCTGGAGGACGCGTTCATCGCGTTGACCGGGCACGCTATTCGCGAGGAAGAGGCGAACGCGACGGACCGCATGCGCATGATGGGGCGGGCGTGGAGAGGCGGAGGTCGGCGATGAAAGCGATCTACATTTTGTGCGTGCGGCAACTGAAGCGCTACGTGCGGTCGCCGGCCCGCATCATCGGCTCATTGGGGCAGCCGATTTTGTTTCTGGTCGCGCTGGGATTTGGATTGCGCGCTATGTTCGCGCGCGCGGGCCAGGGGAATTACATTAACTTTCTTTCGCCGGGGATTATTTCCATGGCGATCCTGTTCAACGCCGTGTTTTCCGGGATCGAAATCATCTGGGACCGGCAATTCGGCTTTCTGAAAGAAACGCTGGTCGCGCCGGTGTCACGGCTGGAGATCGTCTTCGGCAGGATGCTGGGCGGCGCCATTGTGGCGTTCGCGCAGGGGTTGGTCGTCTTCGTGATCTGCATGATCGCCGGGTTCCGCTTCGTCAGCTCGCCCTATCTGCCACTGGCGATTTTCTTTATGTTCATGATCGCGCTGCTGTTCGCGGGCATCGGAACGGTGTTCGGATCGGTGCTGCAGGATATGCAGGGATTTCCGCTGATCATCAATTTTCTGATCATGCCGCTGTTCTTTTTTTCCGGCGCGATTTTTGCTACGAGCGGATTGCCGAGAGCGCTGCGCATCTTGCTGCAGCTCAACCCGCTCAGCTACGGCGTGGACGGCCTGCGCGGCGCGCTGATCAATCAGTTTGCGTTCGGACTGACCACCGATCTGGTGGTCGTAACGGTACTGACCGCGCTCCTGCTCGCCATCGGCAGCTACTTCTTCTCGAAGATTCAGTTGTAGTGGACCCCGCGATGCCGCGCGAAAGACCCCGGCGCTACATTCAACCTTCCAACTGATCGCCCGCGTGACCGGCTGGTTGCGAAGCATCTTCGCAGGGCACGATAGATCGTGCCCTGGGGAACCGATGCCGAGGTTGCGCCGCAAACGGCAGCGTGCCCTAGGTGGGCAGTGCGCTGATGGCGATGCGCTCCTGTTTGCCTGGGTCGTTCACAACCTTGCAGTCGTCATTGAAGATCATGGTGGCGCGCGTCGCGGTGTCGTAGAAGGGCCACTGCGGCAGGCCGGGCACGTTGGGGTTGCCGGTGCGGGCGAAGGCGGCCCAGGCGGCACTCATTTTTGCAGCGAGCGCGGCTGTGTCCGCTCCCGTACCGTTGTAGCTGGCGGTCTTGTCGGTGTTGTCGAAGACGAATCCGAGCTCGATGGCGTGCGGCGAGCGGAGCTTGCCGCCGAGGATCGGCGTCTGCCACGCGAAAATGTACATGTACGCAGGCGCGGCGCCCTGCGCGACTTTGCGCTCGGCTTGCGTGACGGCGTTCATGCGCATCATGCGGTCGGTGGTGACCGCGAAATAGATATCGCTAGGCGTCGCGTTCGGACGATTCTGCTTGTAGGTGGCGATCAGGGCGTCAAGCTTGGCATCATCGTCGGCGTGCAGATAGGTTTTCAGCTTCGCGCGCATGTCCGCTTCGTTCAGCGCAAAGAGCGAGGCGTCTCCCATGCCGACCAACAGTGTGGATTCGGTGCCGTTGGTGCCGATCAGCATGGGAATGTCTGAGGACTGCGCGGGCGCGTCGGGATCAAACGGCTGCCGCGGCAGCGAGAGACCGTCGACTACGGGGCCAAGCCGAATCGAATTCGGTCCGGTCATCGCGTGCATGGCGGCGAGCATGTCGGCCATCGGAACTTTCTGCAGATCGTCCACGCGGTCGGGCGAAATCTTCAGCTGCGCGAGATATTTTCGCGCGGCGGCGTCGGCTTCGTCGATGGTGCTGACGCGCAGCGTCGATCCGCTTTCGACAATCGCCTTGTGGAACAGTCCCTTTGCGGGCGGCATGGCCATCAGCACGCTGACCTTTCCGCCGCCGCCCGATTCGCCGAAAATCGTGACGTTCTCGGGATCGCCGCCGAAATTCGCGATGTTGTCGCGCACCCATTCGAGCGCGAGCACGCAATCGAGCATGCCCGCATTGCCCGAGTCCGCGTATTTCTTGCTGATCTCGCCGAGATAAAGGTAGCCGAAAACATTGAGGCGGTGATTGATGCCCACGACGACGACGTCTTGCTTGTGCGCGAGGTTGGTGCCGTCGTAGGTGGGTGAGCCGTCCGAGCCGCCGGTATAGCCGCCGCCGTGCAGCCAGACCATCACGGGCCGTCGGCGGTGCACGAGGCCGGGCGTCCACACGTTGAGGACGAGGCAATTCTCGCTGACTTTGCCCGGGCCGAAAATATCTCCCATGGCAATGCGGATGTCGGATCCAGTGGCGCCGGAAAGATTTTGCGGGGCCAGGTCGCCGTAATGGAGAGCCTCGGCGACTGCGTTCCACGGCGGCGGCGGCGCGGGTGGCAGGAAGCGCCCGGCGCCTTCGGGATTCGCTCCGTAATGGATGCCCTTGAACGTACAGACGCCGTCGGCGGAGGCGCCGCGGACTCTGCCGTATTTTGTGGAGACGATGGGCGAGGAGGAATCGGCGGCGAAGAGTGCGCGAGCCAGAGGAGAGCCAAGCGCGGCGGCGCCGGCCAGAGAGTTCTTGATTAGTTCTCGGCGTCGAATCATGAAGCCTCCGTTCCGAGATTCAGTGGCTAAAGCCCGTCTTGCTTTCGCAGGGTTTAGGGCGCAGCCAAAGCTGCCACCGACAAAACCCCTTGCGCCTTCGGCCGCAGCGAGCACGCCTGGCTGCGCCGGTCGCTTCAGAAAAACTCCGGCTGGAAGCCGGCGCTAGGCGACCTGCGGCTCGGCCACAGCGACGGGAACGTTCTCGCGCGGTGCGGGCATGACGGCGAAGATGATGGCGACGATTCCCACGCCTGCGAGCACCGCGTCCAGCTCGAACGACTTGGCATAGCTTCCGTAGCGATCGAAGATCATGCCGCCAACCAGCCCGGCGGGCGACGCAATAGCAGACGTGAGAAAAATGTACATGCCGCTCAATTTTGGATAGGCCTTGCGGCCATAGTAGTGGCCGACCATCGTGTTCGTGCAGCTGTAGGTCCAGCCATAGGCGATGCCCTGGAGCGCCGAGGCCACGTAGGCCAGTTTCAGAGCGTCGACATTCGACGTGAAGGCCAAGTAGGAGCTAATGAAGTAGAGGCTCGCGCCGAGCACAAAAACCAGCCGAGCGTTCAGGTAGTCCATGAGCAACCCGCCAAGCCAACGGCCGCCGAGCGTGCCGGCGGTCAACAGGCTGATTCCCAACGAGGCTTTCGCGGGAGTGATTCCGACGCCTGTCAGATGCTCGACCCAATGCGCGATGAACAGGAAATAAGGAAACGTAGCAGCAATTCCGGCAATCGCCACCAGCCAATACGACGATGTTGCCAGCGCTTCGCCAGCGGTCCACTCGTGTTTCGTGGCCAGCGCATCGGTGCGAGAAGGCTGCTCCTGCTGCGCTTCGGGCAGGCCGTCGACCGTCTGGCCCAAGGACTCGGGGCTTTCTCTGACGAAGAGAAAGGCGATCAGGCCGGAGACGACCATGGCGCCGGCGACGATTCTCCAGCCGACGTGCCAGTTGCCGCCACCTTCGCGCAACATCTTGTCGAGCAGCGGGGGAAGGAAAAAACCGGAGATTCCGGAGGCGGAGAGCGTGAGGCCCATCATGGCGCCGCGGTAGCGACGAAACCATCGCGTGACGCCCGTGGCGGCGGGAACCAGCGTCGCGAAACTCATGCCCGTGCCGTTGACCACGCCGAAGGCGACCAAGTAGTGGATCGGTTTGGACGCCACGAAACCGAGGAACAGGGCGCTGACACCGATAATGCAGGAGCCGATCATGAACGTTTTGCGAATTCCGAATTTGACGATGGCCATGGCCACGAAGAGGGCGGCGATTCCGACGAAAAGATTCAGGATGGTGAAGCCCAGGCCGAGAGTGCTGCGCTTCATGACGATATCGTGAATCATGTAGCTGTTGATGATGGTGCCGCCGTAATACGGAAATCCCATGTTGATGAAATCGAGGGTGAACAGGACGGCGACCAGCTTCCAGCCATAAAAGCTCTTCTTCTCGGGCACTTGGGCCTCCTGTGCAGTTGCCGGCATCACGCGGCTCTGGCAACCGCGCTTGATTCCATATGGTGATGCGGCATAGCGGCGAACAGAATGGCGACGATGCCGATCACTGTGATCGCGATGTTCAACTGCCAGGCGCGCTGGTAGCCACCATAGACGTCGAAGATCTTACCGCCGACCCAGCCCGCAGGCGATGCGCCACCGGAAGTTAGAAGCAGCAAAGTGCCCGCAAGTTTAGGAAAAGCGACGGGGCCGAAGTAATGCGCGATGCATGTGGTCATGCAGGTGAACGTCCAGCCGATGCCCAGGCCGTAGAGTATGGCGGCCAAATTAGCGATCAGCAGCGCGCTGGGACCGGCGTGCATGGCGGCGACTGAGCCGAACAGATAGCAGAACAGGCCGATCATGAATGCGAAGCGCGCGCTCATGGTGTCCATCAGCCAGCCCCCGATCAAACGGCCGGCGACGCACGCGACGGTGAAGAGGCCCAGCGAAAAGGCCCCGTCGCCCGACGGCACACCTACGTTTTGCAGATGCAGCAGCCAGTGGGCCACGAAAATGAAAAACGGAAACTGTGCGGCGAGCCCGGCGGTCACGACGAGCCAGAAACTGCTGGTGCGATAAGCCTCGGCGGGCGTCCATTCGTACTGCGTGACCAGCCCGCCGGAAGCGTGTTGCGGCGGATCGCCTGCGATCGGTTGCGCGGCACCATCGGGAAGCTGGCCGAGATCTTCGGGGCGCTCTTTGACGAATAACAGGGCGACGATTCCGGCCAGCACGGCGCCGGCCGCGACAATTTCCCATCCGAGGCGCCAATCGCCGCCGTGAAGCCGCAAGAGTTTGTCGATCTGACCCGCCATGAAGAAACCGCAAACGCCGGAGCCGCTAAGGACCAGGCCGACTGCGCGGCCGCGGTACCGTTCGAACCATCGGGCGGCGGCGGTGCTGCCGGGAATGATATCGCCGAAGCACACACCGATTCCGTTGATCACCCCGAAGCCGAGAAGAAATTGCCATGGTTTCGTGGTAGCGAAGGCCAGAAACAGCGAACCAGCACAAACGAACGCCGAACCGATCAGATACGTCGAGCGTATGCCGAGGCGAACGATCGAGATGGCCACGAGCGTCGAGGGAATGCCGACGAACAAGTTGAGCAGCGTGGATCCGAATCCCAGCGTGCCGCGGCTCATCGGGATGTGTTCGAGCATGTAGGGATTGATGACCGCTCCGATGTAAAACGGCATGCCCAGGTTCAGAAAGTCCATCGCGGAAAGCGCGCCGATCAGTTTCCAGCCGTAGAACGAGCGACCGCTCGACATTCCATGCCTCCCAGTGGGCGCACCGCGCCGATGCTGCCTTGCACCGAATTGCCATTCCCGCCGCCCAAATCGGCGGGAATCGATGGTGAACGTGCCGACATTCTAGTACCGTTCCGACGTTTGGCAAGCGATTCGGTTGGAGGCGCGGAGCAGCCGACCTGAAGGTAGAATAGGTGCAATTCGCGGGGGGAACGCATGTGAGCTTGCGGACACAAGTTGGAATCGTGGGCGCGGGGCCGGCCGGGCTGATGCTGTCGCATCTGCTCTACCGCCAAGGCATCGATTCGGTCGTGGTCGAGGCGCGCAGCCGGCAATATGTGGAGGACCGCGTGCGCGCGGGGGTACTTGAACAGGGCACCGCCGACCTGATGGTGGAAACCGGCGTGGGCGCGCGGCTTGAGCGGGAAGGGCTGATCCATCACGGCGTGATGTTTCGCTTTGCCGGCCGCACCTTTCGGTTCGATTTCAAAGAGCTGGCCAACGGGCGCGCGATTGTGGTGTATCCGCAAAATAAGGTGGTGGCGGATCTGTTTGACGCGCGAGCGGCGGCGGGCGGGCGCGTCATCACGGAAGCCGAAGGCGCGACCGTGCAAGATTTTGGCGACTCGAGCGGGGCGACCAGGCCAAAAATTCGTTATCACGCGAACGGTGAATCGCAGGAGATCGCATGCGATTTCATCGCGGGCTGCGACGGCTTTCACGGTGTGTGCCGTCCGTCGGTTCCCGCGGGCGCGCTGACCATTTACGACCGCGTGTATCCGTTCGGCTGGCTCGGTATTCTGGCCGAGGTGCCACCCTCGTCAGAAGAGCTGATCTATGCGTATCACGAACGCGGGTTCGCGCTGCTGAGCATGCGCACGCCGCAGATCAGCCGGCTCTACCTCCAGTGCAAGCCCGACGAGGACATGAAGGACTGGCCGGATGCGCGCATCTGGAAGGAGCTGCATCTCCGACTCGCTTCCAACGACCCGAACTGGAAGCTGACCGAAGGGAAAATTCTGCAAAAAGGTGTCACGGGAATGCGCAGCTTCGTGATCGAGCCCATGCAGCACGGGAAATTGTTTCTCGCAGGAGACGCCGCACACATCGTGCCGCCGACGGGTGCGAAGGGATTGAACCTCGCCGTTTCCGACGTGCGCGTGCTGGCGGATGGTTTTGTGGAGTTCTACAGCACGGGAAAAAAATCGCTGCTCGAGAATTATTCCGCGAAGTGCCTGCGGCGCGTCTGGAAGGTGCAGCGATTTTCGTGGTGGATGACGTCGATGCTGCATCGGTTCGATACAGACAACGCATTCGACCAGCGTCGCCAGCTCGCCGAGCTTGATTACGTCACCAGCTCCCGCGTAGCGCAGCAGTCCCTGGCTGAAAACTACGTCGGCCTGCCGATGGAATAGCCTCAGACGACAGCACTCAGAAAGAAATAGCCTCGCGCCCATGGCACGGGCAGCGCGAGGCTTTCTAATTCCGGGAGTCTTGGGATCTACTGGGTAACTGTTTTCGCGGCGTCGCCGACTTTGAAGCCCGAGCCGGAGACTGGTTGGCAAACCGCTGAGACATCATCCACGTCCGTTACACGAACTACGCCGACCGGTTGTGTCAGCTGGCGAAGTACCTGGCCCGTGGCGGGGTCTTTGATTGTCCGCGTGATGCGTTCGATCGAGAGCTGATCGCCGACCTTAATTCCAGACTTTGCGCCGACGTTCAACACAACCTGACCGCCATCCACGGCGGCGACGAGCCCGGAAACAATAATCGTTCGCGCCGAAAGTTTGGGAGCATCGGCGATCAGGCCGGTGCTCATCTGCTCGACAGAAGCCTTCACCGCCTCGCCGAGAATCGTTTCCTGGAAATCGCTCGAACCGAAGTCCACGTTGCCGGCTCCGAATCCGCGCCAGTTGCCGCCACCGCCGGTCAGAGACGTGCTCGACCGTGACGACTCGCCATGCCCTTCCGCCACGCCAAGAATCTCGGCCGTATCAATGTCCACGATGCGCGCGTCAATATTCACGATCGCTTTGCTGTTTGTGTGCTTGAAGCCGCCCATGCCGAATGGGCCGATGCCCCCTCCGTTGCCGCCGACACCGGTATTCTTCGTCTCATTTCCGAATTGAGTGATGCTGCCGACGATCATCGCGTCGACGCCGAGAATTTTTCCGATCTTCGCGGCGGACGTCGGATTGGCGCGGTCGCTATTGGAGAAATTCTGCTCGGCCATGATCTTGTCCAGCGCGTTGCGCTCAATCACCGAGTAGGTGCCGTCTTGCACCAGATACTTCACCAGCAGGTCGGTGACGCCCTTGCCGATGTCGACGTTATTTCCCAGCTGCGCGATGGTCGCCGTAGGAATCGCAGTGAAGTCGAAATCGAATACCGCGACGCGCTTCTTGCGACCCTGAGCGGGAGGAGGCGCCCCGTTGGGCACTGCCGCTGCCGTAGTCGGCGTACCGGGAGGCGGAGCTTGGCCGCCGCCGGCCGCCTGTGCGCCCGCGTTAGGAGCGAGAAACGTCGCCAGTATCAGCGTGGCCCAAAGAATCTTTTTCATCGTCAAATCTCTCCCGTTTGCTGGGTTACGGAATGAGCGTCATACCAGCTGTTGCGTAGGCCGGAATCTTACTGGCCTGTCGTGATACGTGTCAACAATGGTGTGGCCGTTGACAGCGCGCTGGTTAACTTGTCGCGCGGATGCCAAAGCCGGTCCGCCCGCAGACGCTCGCTTCTCACTACGCATTGCGCAGGAACAGAGGGAAAACCGTCATGGCCGCGCGCAATAGGGGACAGGCGACACGGTACTGTTCGCCGGCGCGTCCCCGCGTGCGATTGACTTTCCGGCTGCGCCGGGACTATCCTCGCCACCACGCAGCATTCCCCGACGAGTGACGTTTGGGAGGCCGGCATCCATGCGGCCACCGCGTGTGACATCTGCGCTCCGGAGTGATTCAAGTACGACGATCTGACGGAATACATGACGGTTTTTTCTTGCCGTTCACGCAATGTGTAGTACGGAGCAACGCATCCGGCCCATGCTTGCTCGTTCTCAATCTGAGCTTTGAAACCTGGAGGCATCGATGAATTCGAACAGGGCAACGAACAAGACCCTGGAGATCTCTTTTGCGTTGGCGGTGCTGCTGGCGGTTCCCGGCGCCGCGTTGGCCCAAAAGCATAACAGTGGGGGTGGCGGCGGGTCGGCGCCCCCCGCGCACAATTCGACTCCTCCGCCGTCGCACAATTCCGCGCCGCCGTCGAATAACAACCGCGGAGGGTCGACGGGCGGGGGAAACACGGGCCACACCGGCGGCACCACGGGTGCAAACACGGGCCACACGAACACCGGCGGCGGGACGAGCATGTACGGCAACTACGGCAGCCGCGGCGGCTCAAGCGCAGGCGGTTCGACCGGCACGCACACCAACAGCTCGACGAGCATGTACGGCAACTACGGAAGCCACAGCGGTTCGAGCACGGGTGGTTCAACAACCGGTGGCACACACACCGGCGGCACCGGCACGTCTGGCAGCACGGGAACGCGAGGCGGAGTCTCCAACAACGCATCGACGGCTGGCACGCATGGTGGAACCACCGGTTCGGTTGCCGGCGGCACACACGGCGGCACCACCAATTCCGCCGGTGGCGGAACGCACGTCACGAACAACGGCCTGAGCGGCGGGCACGGTACCTCGACGCTCGGCGGCAACACGCACGCCGGTGGTGCGACGAACAACGCCGGCGGCCACGGCACAGTGAGTGCCTCAGCGGGTCACGGCTTCAGCGCGCCACCCGGCGGCCACTCGGCCGTTAACGCACATGGCGCCACAACGAATTTCGACCGCGGCGGCCATGTCACCAGCCTCACCACGCGCAATGGCGCGTCGGCGCGATTTGATTCCCGCGGCCACGTCAATACGATTCGCAGCGGCGGCATGACCATCAATCATGGCGCGCGCGGCGGACGCACAATCGTCAGCGAGCGCGCCGACCACTCGCGCTTGGTGAGCTACGGGCACGGACGCGGCTACGGCGAGCGCGGCTATATGCGCGGCGGCCATGAATTCCGCGGCCGCACGTATTTCGCGCACGGCCGCTACTACGCTCGCGCCTATCGCGGCTACTACTGGCACGGCTATCGCTACTACGGCTACGTTCCCGGCTATTACTACAATCCTGGATTCTATGGCTGGGCCTACAACCCGTGGGGCGCTGCCATCGCTTACAACTGGGGATGGGGCGGCGCGCCGTGGTACGGCTACTCCGGCTACTATTTCACGCCGTACGCTACGTATCCGAGCGCGGCATTCTGGCTCACCGATTACCTGATGGCGCAGAACCTTCAGGCCGCATACGAAGCACAGCAGGATGCCGCGAGCAATCAAGCGGCAGCCAACAACTCCGCGCAAGCCGGCGGCGACAATGGCGGCGGTCAAGCGCAGCTCACTCCCGAAGTGAAGCAGGCCATCGCCGACGAAGTGGCGGCGCAAATTGCGGCGGAGAAAAACCAGGCGGCGAATCAGGGCGGAGGCAGTGGCCCGGATCCTGCTCCTGCAGCGCTCGATCCGGCGCATCGCACGTTCGTTGTGGCCAGCACTCTCAGCGTGCAGAATAACGACGGCACGGGTTGCAGTCTCACGCAAGGCGACGTGCTTCGCCGCATCGACGACACCGCCGACTCCAACAACAATGTCAGCGTGCGCGTCGTCAGCGCCCAGCGCGGCGATTGCTCGGCGGGCGCGCAGGTTCCCGTCGCGGTCGACGATCTGGAGGAGATGAACAACCACCTGCGCGAGCAGATCGACGATGGTATGGGGCAGCTGGCCAAGAACCAAGGCAAGGGCGGTTTGCCGTCCGGTCCGGCGGGTAATCCGCAGCCGAACGCGGATGGCCAAGCGCAGCCGGATACCAGCGTGGGCAACGATCTGAATCAGCAGCAGGCACAGGCAGACCAGACCGAGCAGGATGTGCAGTCAGCCCAGAACTAAACCCTCGCGTGCTTGCGCGCGCAGAGGCTGCTTTCGCCGAACTGGGAGTTTGAGCGCCGGGTCGTCCGACGCAGTTCTTCGATGATCCGGCGTCTCAATAATCGCCAGTTAACATCCACGATACAAAGCGCTTAGTTCCCTCTGGCCGCGCCGTCCCCGTTCGATACAATGGCCTAAAGTTTTGGCGAAGGGCTCTAAAATCCATGCCTACACGTTACCGAGCGGAGGTGGTCGGCAGCTTCCTGCGCCCTCCCACCCTGCTGCAATCCCGCGCCGATTACGCCGCCGGCAAACTGAAACTCGAAGAGCTGCGCGCGGCCGAAGATCGCGCCATCCTGAGTGTTTTCGACGGCCAGAAAAAAGCCGGCATGCAACTGTTCACCGATGGCGAGCTGCGGCGTGGCTCGTGGCTCACCGATATGGCCGACGCCGTCGAGGGTTTCGTGGCCGACAAAGTGATTCTCGATTGGAAAGGTCCAGGCGGGGGATTCGAGGCCAGCTCTGCGCAAGCTGTCGGCGCAAAGCTCAAGAAAACACGCAAGCTGACCGCGCACGAATTACCGTTTCTGAAGAAATCCGCGCCCGGGCCGTTCAAGATCACCGTGCCGGCGCCGTCGAATTTCATGGTGTCGAGCTACAAGCGAGGCGTCAGCTCGAAGTTTTATCCCACGCACGCGGAGTTGCTGCACGACCTGGTTGACATCATTCGCGACGAAATCAAATGGCTGGTCGCCGAGGGCGCCACATATATCCAGCTCGACGCACCGTTCTATTCGCATTACGTCGATTCGATTCAGCGCGGCCGGTTAGAGCGCGATGGTTTGAATCCCGACGAAGAGTTCAAGAAATCCGTCGCCGGCGACAATTCCCTACTGAGAGATATTCCGCGCGGCAAAGTCACCGTGTCCACCCACATCTGCCGCGGCAACAGCCGCAGCCGTTGGTATACCGAGGGCGCCTACGACGCGATCGCCGAAAGACTTTTCGGATCTCTCGACGTGGACAATTTCCTGCTGGAATACGACACTGCGCGCGCCGGCGGCTTTGAGCCGCTGCGGCTGGAGCCGCGCGGGAAGACCGTGGTTTTGGGGCTCGTTACCACGAAAACGCCGAAGCTTGAATCACCGGACGATCTTCGACGCCGCATCGACGAGGCCGCGCGCTACGTCCCGCTCGAAAATCTAGCCCTCAGCACGCAGTGCGGATTCGCCTCCGTCGCCGCCGGTAACCTGCTCACGATGGACGAACAGTGGCGCAAGCTCGAGCTTGTCGCCTCCGTCGCCCGCAAGGTCTGGGGCTGACGCCCGTCCGCCATCCCGATCCACTGGCTACAATCGATCTTCCGACGGCGAGCGCCGTCTGTGGGCACGGTGACGAAAAGCACCGGATCCGTGCCCCCATTTCCTGGTTGAGTCCGGGCGTCATGCCCCGGCAACCAAGCCGCAGCCGTGACGCACGTTGCCCTTCCCAATCCGCAAACAGCCGGCCGGATTCCGGAGGGTCGCAGAAAATACCGCATTGTCCTTATAATATGACCACGAAATCGCTTCCCTTTGTTCGGCAGCAGGGCTCGAACGGCGCTAGCCATGGTGGCAAGCCTTCCTTTCTTGCGCATCACAGTTCGCGGGGGAACACTTATTGTCTACACGCCGCCGAAAACGGATTTGCGCCGGGCCATCCTGAAACCGGTCATTTTGCATTGCACGAGCAAATCGCACCTTAAGTGATTTATGATGTGGCTCCTGACGATGGCAACCGTGGTGCTGCTGCCAAGTCTCCACGGCCAAAAGTAGAGGGGCGAGAACATGGCATTTCTTCGCGATTTGAAAGTTGCGTTTCACTCGCTGATGCGCGCAAAAGGCCTTGCGAGCATCGTGATCCTCACGCTGGCGCTGGGCATTGGGGCCAACGCCGCGATTTTCACGCTGGTGCGCGGAGTGCTCCTGAAGCCTCTCGTCAATCGAGACGAGAACCGCCTCATCTACATCCGCCAGAGCGCCCAAGGCATCGGCGACGACAACACGACCTTCTCCGTCCCCGAAATCAAGGATCTCGAAGCCAGCGTTCACTCCGTCAGCGAATTTGGCGATTTCTCGACGATGGGCTTCACGATGATTGGACTCGGCGAGCCTCGCGAAGTTCAAGGCGGCGTGGTCGGCGGCACCTACTTCGACGTCATGGGCCTACATCCCGTCCTCGGCCGCCTCATCGGACCTCAAGATGACGGCCAGAGTGCGGCGGGCGTCATCGTGCTCACGTATCGCTTCTGGTCCACGGTGTACAAAAAAGATCCCAATGTGATCGGCAAAACAGTTCGCCTCAGCAGCATCGGCGACCGTCCCACCACGGTGATTGGCGTCCTCGAGCCGTGCGTCCCCTATCCCGCGGACACAGAAATCATCGGCAACATCGTCACCAGCCCGCACCATCTTTCCGCCACGATGGTCACTGGCCGCGTCCATCGCATGACCGAACTGTTCGGCAAGCTTGCTCCTGGCGCCACTCTCGACCAGGCCCGCACCGAACTGCGCACCGTCTACGCCACGATGCAGAAGGACCACCCGGAAGCCTATCCTGATAAGGGCGGCTTCCGCATCGAGACGAGGATGCTCCGCGACCAGATTACCTCCGGCGCGCGCACGGTTCTGCTCGTTCTGTTGGCCGCCTCTGGCCTCGTCTTCATCATCGCCTGCTCCAACGTTGCCAACCTGATTCTCGCTCGCACGGTTCGCCGCGAGGGTGAACTCGCGATTCGCGCCGCGCTGGGCGCAAGTTCCGCCGCGTTGCGGCGCATGTTGCTGGCTGAAAGCCTTCTCCTCTGCGGTGCTGGCGCGGCGCTCGGCGTCATGAGCGCCCAGCCGCTGGTCAGCATCCTGGCGCGGTATGCATCTCGTTTCTCTATTCGCGCCCTGGATTTGACGGTCGATTCCAGCATGCTTTGGCTCGGAGCGGCCCTGGCCGTGGTCGCGGCGGTAATTTTGGCGTTTGTGCCGCGATTGCCTTCCGCTACCGGGGCTAACGGCATGAACTTGGCCAGTGGCAGCGTCCGCATCACCAGCCGCCGCCAGCGCATCTTCGCGGTGACGCAAATCGCCGCGTCCTTCGTTCTGCTGGCCGGCGCAGCCATGCTGGTCACCACTCTAATCGCTCTGCAACAGGCGCAAACCGGTCTCGACACGCGACACGTCCTCACCGTTGACGTTCCCGCCCTCTCCTACGGGAAAACGCCTCAACAAGTGGTCGATTTCTACAAAGAATCCATACGCCGTATCGACGAGCTGCCTGGCGTCTCTACCACCGCCTTCAGCACGATTGCGCCGTGGCGCGATGCCGATAGCATCGGTGTAGGTCTCCAATTCTCCGCGGATGGTCACGTCCATGATAAAGATGATCCTCGCGCTCTGTGGCGTACCATCTCTCCGGGATATTTCGCCGCGCTCGGCGTGCCCATTCTTGACGGCCGCGATTTCAACGACCTCGATGACCAGAACCGAGAGCCTGTCGCTATCGTTAGTGAGACTCTTGCGCGCCGGATGTTCCCGGCCGGGGATGCCGTCGGGCAGCATGTCTATTGGACCGATCCCGTGCTCGAATTCCTCCCCGGCACCGACGCCGAAAAGGCCCGATTCAAGGGGCCGCACCGCATCATTGGCGTGGTCGCCGACGTCGACGACCTGCATGTCGTTCCGCAGCCCGTTACCACCATTTACGGCACTTTTGCGGACTCTCAGATGTTTGGCGGACATCTCTTCATCCACACAAGCGCCAATCCGTATGCCTTGGTCGCCCCGGTCACAAGAATTATTCGCGGGTTGTCCGCTGATGAGCCCGTCGAGCATCCCGCCACTCTCGCTGACATGCGTGCCAAGGTTCTGGCACCAGACCGTTTGAGCTCGCTTGTGTTTGGCGTATTCGCTGCGGTGGCGTTGCTCATTGCTGTTGTGGGTGTGGCCGGCGTGCTTGCGTTTTCAGTTAGCGCGCGAACGCGCGAATTTGGCATCCGTCTAGCGCTGGGATCTCAACCGGAAAATATTCTCAGAGCCGTCATCGCGGAAGGCGCCGCAATGGCTGGCGCGGGCCTCCTAGCAGGCGCAGCGTTCGGCTTCGTGGCAGCGCGTTTGGCAGGCAGCTATTTCTCCGACGTAAAGATGCCCGGCGCGCTGCCGGTGGTCATTTCTGCATTTGTGTTACTAGGCGCAGCCCTAGTCGCGTCAATGCTGCCAGCAGCCCGCGCCGCCCGCGTCGACATCATCCAAGCACTTCGCTCGGAGTGATTCAAGGGCCAGATTCCGTTATCGCAGCCGATCTCGGCCTCCGCCCGAAAATCGGTTCATGCGGAATCCTAATCTTCAACTTCTCACCGACGCGGCCAAGTTGTTGCTGAATTGGGGAGTCATGCCACCAAGTTTGTCGAACCGCTCGGCGATCCGCTTTTCTGGCAGTTAATTTCGGATCCCGTGCGGCTCACTCTACGATTGTGACCATCCGGCCAAGACACGCGTCGGTGTAAGCGTTCGCTTACTCGATGCCATTGTAAGCGTTCGCTTACTTTGCTATCATGTAAGCGTTCGCTTACAGGAGATAACCAAATGACCATCCGCACACCGGCCGACCTTGGCACGCTGATTCGCAACACCCGCAAAAGGCTCCGACTGGACCAATCGACTCTTTCCAAGAAGATCGGCGTTAGTCGCCTCTGGCTTGTCGAGATCGAAAAAGGAAAACCTCGTGCGGAAATTGGCTTGGTGCTACGCACTCTCGATGCTCTTCGTATAACCTTGAACGCTACAATATCCGAAGATCAGCCACCGAAAAAAAGCCAAAACAGTATCGATATCGATGAGATCGTCGCGGCGGCGCGTAGGCCACGCAAATGACAACGCAGCTGATTGCTTTTGCAGACAATTTAGTAATGGGAACGGTGACGAATGCAAAGGGCGGGCGACTCGCCTTCCTCTATTCCAACGAATGGCTGGCGTCGCCGGGTGCTTATCCTTTGTCAGTCTCCATGCCCTTATCACCCGGCGAACAAGAACACCGGAAAATCCACCCCTTCCTTTGGGGCCTGCTTCCCGATAATGAAATTGTGCTTGGACAATGGGCCCGAAAATTTCACGTCTCACCCAGCAACGTCCTTGGACTCATCTCAAATGTAGGCGAGGACTGCGCCGGTGCAGTTCAATTCGTGAAGCCGGAACGGCTCGATGCCGTTCGATCGGTCGGACCACCGGAAGTTCAATGGTTGGATGAAGCGGGCGTAGCGGAGCGACTCCGCGCGTTGAGGCAAGACCCGTCTGCGTGGCGAATCGCACGCGACACCGGCCAGTTCAGCTTGGCTGGGGCCCAGCCGAAAACCACCTTAATCCTCGAAAAAGACCGGTGGGGCGTTCCTTCCGGTCGCACTCCCACCACACACATTCTCAAACCACCCACTGGCGAATTCGACGGGCATGCCGAAAACGAGCACTTTTGTCTGGAATTGGCGCGCGCATTCGGGCTCCCAGTCGCAAACTCTCAGATTCGGCGATTCCAAGACGAAATCGCAATCGTCATCGAGCGCTACGACCGCATCCGTAGCGGCGGCACGATCCGTCGGGTCCATCAGGAAGACATCTGTCAGGCCTTAGGACTTCCACCCACTCAGAAGTATCAAAGTGACGGCGGCCCTGGTGTGCGCACCATCGCCGAACTCCTAACCAACACTTCGACCGCATCCAATGAAGACGTACGTACCTTCGTTGACGCCGTGGCCTTCAACTGGTTCATCGCGGGCACCGACGCACACTCCAAGAATTACTCCCTACTCTTAGGCGCTGAGTCCCAAATCCGATTAGCTCCATTGTACGATCTTGCGAGCGCCTTGCCGTATCCCGGCATGCGCCTAATTGGATTGAAACTCGCGATGAAAGTCGGAGGAGAATACGCTTTGCGGAACATCGCCGTCAGACACTGGTGCCGCCTCGCAGCCGAAGCACATCTAAATCCAGACGAACTGGTTGCCAATCTCCGAGCTATTGCCCAAGCTATGCCCGATCACGTCGCGACGATCCGAGAACGTTCAAGCGACGAAGGCCTCGCTCACCCAATTCTCGATCGACTCGCAGAACGTCTCATTGTCCGGGCTAGAGCTTGTCAGCGGCTGCTTAAATGAGAGCTTTTTTAGGTATGGCGAGAGGGGGGAGTCTGGCCCGTAGCGCGAACAGGTACGCCGTGTTCTCTGAGTTGCAGTTCGATACTGTCTGGTCCCAGCGTATGGTTGACGCCAACAACGATAAAGCAGTGGTCGCCAACT
Organism: uncultured Acidobacteriaceae bacterium; assembly: GCA_964563425.1. Lineage (GTDB taxonomy): Bacteria > Acidobacteriota > Terriglobia > Acidiferrales > UBA7541 > Palsa-295. The sequence continues at coordinate 24,719 of CAZLWY010000045.1, forward strand.
GCGGAAGGATTTGCATTTTCAGAAAGAAAATCAACCTCAGCACTTCTCTCGCAGGTCAAGCGGTAGGCATCAAAGAAGTCGACGAAGGTATCTGGCTGGTCAGCTTTATGGACTATGATCTCGGTTACATCGATCTTGAGGAGAAGACTCTGCAGCCCCTAAACAATCCTTTTGGCCCAAAGGTGTCTTCGGAACGTTCTGTAAAAGGATCTGTCCGGACTGTACATCTGGAATCTGGCGGAGAGGGGGGGATTCGAACCATTGAATGCAGAGCCTTGCACCGCCTTGCACGGCTTTGTCCAGTAACAGAAACTAAAGCACTTATCGGAATTGCGATTTCCGCCCCGTCCTTCAGCATTTTGTGAAGCCTAATTCGCGCCGAGAATGTAGCACCGCGTCGGAAAATGTAGCACACGAGCACAGGTCCGTTATGTTCCGATCCTCGTGCTGAGTTCGCTCGTTACGCCACCGATTCGCTTGCTCTCCCCAGATATTCCCGGTAGCGCCTACCCAGACACTGGCTCGAAATTGCGACGCCTCGAAAAGATATTTGCTATTCGCGAATCGCGAATATAGAATGGCTGCATGAGTCTAAAACCTCAGGATGTCGTCGTCGCCCTGAAGCTGACTGGATATCCAAGCGGACGTCCGTCGATTTCCGTTGTGGCAGCCGATCTCGGCCTCAGCCCGTCGGAAGTACATGGAGCCATTCAGCGTCTCAGAAGTTCGAAACTTCTTCATGGTCCAGCGTTGAAGGACAAACCGAATATTCCAGGCCTAAAGGAGTTTCTGGTCCATGGGTTGAAGTACGCCTTTCCCGCAAGACACGGCGAAGTCACTAGGGGAGTTCCGACGTCGTACGCAGCCGAGCCGCTAAAAAGCGAGATCGCGATGTCGAGCGACCTGCCGCCGGTTTGGCCCTGGCCCAACGGTGACACCCGTGGCGTGGGGCTCGAGCCGCTCTATAAGACTGTGCCGCAGGCGGCGCTCCGTGATCCGGCGCTCTATCAACTTTTGGCCCTGATCGATGCGATTCGGGATGGGCGTGCGCGCGAAAGGAATCTCGCCGAACGCGATTTGGTTGACAGGTTAGGATCGATTCATGCGGAATCCTAATCTTCAACTTCTCACCGACGCAGCCAAGTTATTGAAGCCGATTCTCGGAGAATTGGTTTTTGTTGGTGGGTGCGCTACGGCGTTGTTGATTACCGACAGGGCAGCGGCGGACGTGCGCCCAACATTCGATGTAGACGCGATCGCAGAAATCACGTCCTATCCCGCGTACACCGAATTCTCGGAGCGATTGAGGAAACTCGGTTTTCAGGAGGACACAAGTCAAGGAGCTCCGCTTTGCCGTTGGCGTCAACAAACGACAACGCTCGATGTGATGGCTCTTGATGAAAGAATTCTGGGTTTTTCAAACACCTGGTATCGACCCGCGATGGATCACGCGGACGAACGAGGATTGGAACAGGACTTGAAGATTCGATTGGTCGCACCAGTTTATTTCTGCGCTACAAAGCTAGAAGCCTTCTCCGGCCGGGGAAGGAATGACTTTCGTGCCAGCCGGGATCTCGAAGATCTGATAGCCGTTGTCGATGGCCGTGCGGAACTGGTCGGTGAGATTCGGGCTGCCGAGAACGATGTGCGCTCGTATCTCGCGATAGAGATTAGGAAGCTGATTTCGATTCCTGAATTTAACGATGCTCTCCCAGGCTATCTTCTTCCCGACGTCGCCAGCCAGCAGAGAGTCGGCACAATCATTTCTCGGCTTGGAGAGATTGCTTCGCTCTAGAGTGGGCTTTTTCCGATCTTCGACGGGTCGTTTAACCCAATCACCGGTCACACCTGGTTGTCACCGATTCTTTGCAAGACGAGCTTCTGCTATGTAGTTCAGACGTACATATGCACTCGATGAATTTTAGGTATGGCGGAGAGGGGGGGATTCAAATCGTTGAATGCAGCGCCTTGCACCGCCTTGCATGGCCTTGTCCGAACACAGCAAACAAAGCACTTGTCGGAATTACGACTTTCGCCCGATTTGATCGGTCTTTTCTGAAGCCTAATTCGCACCGAAAATGTAGCAAGGTCGTCGAAAATGTAGCACACCATAGCAAGCCGAGTTACATGACGCATCGGCCCCACGGGAGTGCCGCCACCTCAAGAAGGCCTCGATGGATGAGCTGTCGGCTGCTGCCAAAGTCTGCCGGGGCCCCATCTGGAGTCGCTCTAGTTTGCGCGGTCCAAAGCTCAAGAATATCCCCGCCTCGATTCGACAAAAACTACTGAACCTCGCCCGAGAGCTGAATGAGGACTTCGGACTCATACGGCGCAAGGAATCCCCTCCGACAGGGCTTGACACGCCGCAAGCTATCTGGTAAAGGTCATATCCATAATGAAAATGCTTTCCACTCGCGATGCCGCTAAAAAGCTCGGACTCAGTTTCACCTCGCTGAACCGCTATATCGGGGCTAAGAAGATTCCTCTTCCGCCCTTGGTTCGGGTCGGCGGGGTTCGGGTCCGTCTCTGGAGCGACAAGGATATTGCGAAAGTCCGCGTTCTCCTGCCGAAGATCAGGAACGGCAGGAAGCTCCGGTACAGGAAGGCCAGCATAAAGAAGTAAGGAGAACCGGGACGCCGCGCAGTTTCGACCTGCACGACGCCCCTAACCAACATCACCTCGGTCAGGAGGCAACGATGGCTAGTCTTGAAGGTATCCGGTCCCCGTTTCCCACGCAACCGTCCGCGCGTTCCCCGAAGCTGCGCATCTACGAAAGCCTGTTCCTGCTGAACCAGGGCGTCGATCACGTCGTCGCGCTCTTGCGGGGTATGGAGCAGTTTCCCTTTGCCGACAAGGAGTCGGTACAGTCGGCCGTCGCCGAGATCGAAGAAGTTCGTTGCGACATGAATGCGGATTTCGTCGAGCATCTGGCCGACAGCGAACGCCTCGACGAGGGCCGCTTCTGGAAGCAGCGCCGCGCCTATGAGAAGAAGTGGAGAGACCCTGACGATGTGTATATTGACGTTGAGCACCGCGAGGAAGAGCGCAAGAAGCAGGGATTGCCGCCACGGGTCGGCATCCTCCCACACTCCGCGGTCGCCGCCGAAGAACAGCGGTGCGAAGCCCAGCAAGAGCGGAAGAAACAGCACGCCCGGAAGCGCCGGAAGTAACGGTGCGGGAGGACGATCATGGCGCGGATGACCGCTAAAGAACGCAGGGAAATTGAAAGGTGCAGCAAGCAGCGGGAGGAACGGCTGCGCAGGAAGTATCCCGAGGTCCACGGCAAGGTCGTGGACTTCATCACCCATACCATCGATGACGGAACGCTATACTTCACCGTCCGCTTCAACGACCAGACGAGCTTTTGTCTCCGCTACGCATGCGACTTGCTCGCTGTTGGAGCTGACCTCAGCAACTGGCAGAGCGGGGACTGCCACATTCTTCGCGAGTACATGAGCCCGATTCCGAGGTAAGAACTGTGATATTGCGTAAAATCATGGCGGCATGCCTGGCGACGCGAGGACTCTGCGACTGCTTGACATAGTACCTTTAAAGGGATACTCTTTATGGCATGGAGTGTGGAATTCTACGAAGAGCCGGACGGTAGCGCACCCGTGGAGATTTTCCTTGATGGCCTGCCAAAGCCACAAAGGGCGAAAGCACTGGCGCTCATAAAGCTGTTGGAGGAGCAAGGAACCGGCCTACCATTTCCATACTCCTCGCAGGTTCGCGGTCGATTACGCGAGTTAAGAACCCGTTTGGGCAAGACGCGACTGCGGATTCTTTACTTCGCCGACTCGCGCAGGATTTTCATGTTGCTTCATGGAGTCGTAAAGTCTACCGAAAAGCTTCCGGAGTCTGATATTCAGAAGGCCGAAGAAAGAATCGCAGTCCATGCACTGCGATTGGAGAGAAGGAGATAGCAATGGCGACACGATGGCATCGTTACTTCGAACGACAGCAGGAAGACCCTGAAATGAAGGATCTTGTCGAGCAGGAATTGGCAACCCTACGGCTCGGGACGACCATTGCCCAAATGCGGGAAAAGCATCACCTTACTCAAACTCAGCTAGCAGCACGCGCTGGAATGACCGCTTCCAAGATCTCCGCGATTGAAACTGGGCCCAAGAACGTTGAACTCGCCACCCTCATTCGCATTGCGGCTGCACTCGGATATCAATTCAAGCCTGAATTCGTTCCAGCAAGAACGAAAAGGCGCGCGGAACCAGCGACTGCTGCACGCAGTCGGCAGTTAGCAAAGGCGTCAGCGTAGATTCGAGGTTCTCTGCTGACACGACCCGTTACGGGTGATTACCGCCGCAAACGGTTGTTTGCAGGCAGCCATCGCCGCTGGGACCTTTCGTAGTGACCGATTTTGCCGGCTCGATGTTTTCGCGATCGACATGGCTCCCCTGCGGCAACGACGAGAAGACATTCCTGTTCTAGTCGGAATCGCCCCGCGGGGGAAATTGAAAAATGGCAACACCTAGAGCGCCAGGTGGCAACACCTAGCGTTCTTGGGATGGCGGAGAGGGGGGGATTCGAACCCCCGGTACGAGTTTTAGCCCGTACAACGGTTTAGCAAACCGCCGCCTTCAGCCTCTCGGCCACCTCTCCGCGGCAATGCAGGTATGCAGCGTTCGCCCGTAGTATAGCGGAAACCCGGTTCCGGTAGATACAACCTGCATCCCGTGTTCCGATATCATTAGAACCATGAGCCCCCGGCCTGCTCAGCCGCTCTCGGCGCCAAAAGCTGCCTCCGTCCAGCCGCCTGTCGCCACCACGCCCGTGGCGATGCCCGACCTTCCGCCTGTGTCGGTAGGGCGGACGGCCGATTCGCATCGATTCCCCGCTTCGCTTGCGGACGCCGTCAAACGCTGCTGGCGCAAGGCCGCCGTGCCCGCCGCCTGGATCCTGACGCGCGATGAGTATCAGGCCGCGCTCGAGCGCAGCGTCGCAAAGCGTTTCCCCGGCGCGCAGCCATACGCACCAAAAGACAGCGAGAAAATCGAGGTGTATCTGGACACGCTCCACGCACGCGATCTCGCGCTGGCCGTCGCGTGCAGCAAAGGCACCGCCGCGGCGTGGGATTTCTTCATGGCGGAATTCCGGCCGGAACTTTATCGCGCCGCACGCGTCATCGTCGGGCAAGCAACCGGAGGCGATGCCGCCGCGCGCGAGCTGGCGGATTCGCTCTACGCCGATCTCTACGGTCTGCGCGAATCCTTCGAGGGGCGCCGAAAATCACTCTTCGAATATTTCCACGGCCGCAGCAAGCTCTCCACCTGGCTGCACGCCGTGCTCTCGCAGCGCCACGTGGACGAAATCCGCCGTATACGGGCGACCGTGCCGCTCGAAAACGAATCTGGCGAAGTGATCGCCGAAGCGGAGACACCGGGTGCCGCCGGCCCAGCGAATGCGACATCGTTCGAGGTGCAAGCCGATCCCGAGCGAGCAAATTATCTGGCCGCGCTTCAAGAAGCCATGGCGGCTGTGCTTGGCGCGCTCGATCCGCGCGACCGCCTGCGCCTCGCCTATTACTATGCGGACGATCGCACGCTGGCGGAAATCGGCGGCCTGCTCGGCGAGCACGAGGCCACCGTATCGCGCAAGCTCGAGCGCACGCGGCGCGACGTCGGCTCGCGCGTCGAGGCACGGGTGCGCGACGGCAAGAAATGGAGCGACGCGCAGGTGCGCGCCTGCCTGGAATGCGCGCGCGGCGAATGGCCGTTCGACTTGACCGCGCATCTGCAACCCCCCGATTCAACCGACCCGAAACGCGACGCAAGTGCCATCGGCTCAAGCGCCGCCGCGCGCAAGATTTAATGTTTCGGGCGTTCTAAGTTTGGGAGGAAACTAGTTTCATGGCTTTGGGCGACAAAGATCGAGACAAAGCTTCGGCCGATCTGCTCAGGCGGACGCTCGTGTCTTCCGGCACAAGCGACGGCGCAGAATCGCATCCCGAGCCTGAAATTCTGGCGGCGTATTCTGAACGCGCACTCGAAGCTGACGAAACCGCGCACTGCGAACTGCACTTCTCGCAGTGCGCGCGCTGCCGCGATCAGCTCGCACGGATGGTCCGTGCAGCCATGCCCCTAGGCGCTCTCACGCAAGAGGCGCGCGCGCGGCGCTTCCACTGGGTGTGGCCTTGGACCTGGTTTGTGCTAACGCCTGTCACCACGGCGCTCTTGATCGCGGCGGCCTTCATCGCGCGGCGTCCGGCGTCGAAGCCAGCGGCGGAGCAACCGCTCATGGCGATGCAAACGCCCAGCCAGCCGCCGATGCCATCGACGGTCCTCGAGACTGCGCCCGAAGATCGCGTGCAGAATGCGCAAGAAACGCTGCGATCGATCAAACAGCAGCCGGACAACGCGCTACCACAGGAGGACAAGAAACTGCGCTTGCCGCAAACGACGGTGACGTTGCCGGGAGCCTCATGTTATGCGCCGCTCGACGGATCCCGGGTTCCTCCGGCATGGGCCGAGTGCAACACAGCGAAGATGGCCACCGACCCTGCAGCGCCGAAAGCGAAAAGCTCGGGACAGAGCGGTGACGCTGTGGGAATCCGCGCTCCGACTGAAACCGTTACAGTTGAGTCTGCGGCCTCGCCTGTAACCACCGCTCCGGCGCCGCAAACGCTGACGAATGCGAAGAACGCCGACACAGTTCCCGGCGCGAGCGTCTCTGCGCCGGCCGCAGCCGCGCCGAACAGAGAACAACCGGCGTTGGTAGCAGGAGTCGCACACACTGACCTCGCGACCAAGGAAATGGTCGTCGTTGAAGCGCCGTTCGATCGCGCTGCGCGCACCCTGGTCCGTTCGCCCGATCCGCAGGTTTTGTGGCGGATTTCGAGCGGGCGCTATGTCGAGCGCTCCGTCAACGGCGGCGCAACCTGGCGCGTGCAGTGGACGAAGGCGGATGCGAACGTTGTCGCGGGCTCCGCGCCGTCCGCCGATACGTGCTGGCTCGTGGGCCGCGGCGGAATCGTGCTGCGGACCACCGATGCGAACAAGTGGCAAACGATCGCGCCGCCCGCCGACGCGGATTTCGCCAGCGTCGCGGCGATCGACGCATCCTCTGCCACGGTGACCACGACCGACGGCCGCCAGTTCAAGACTGGTGACGGCGGCAAGCACTGGACCGTTGGCCCGTAACAAGACTCCGTACCGCGCCGAGTTCTCCGCTCCGCAAATTCCCCTGCAAGAAATCGGCGCTCCTTCGTTCAGAGCTTGCACGCATGTTCATGCGAAGGAGACCACCCATGCCATCACGCAGCGCACGAATCGCTGTTGCCGCCGCTTTCGCGACGGGTATTTTGCTTTTGCCTCCGTCCGGAAAATTGAGAGAAGCGCACGCAGCCGCTTCCGACGATAAATCCAATGCGGTCGATGCCGGCGCGACCACGCAAAAAGACCAGACCGATCTTTCCGTCACCGTCTACAACTCGAATCTGGCGCTGGTGCGCGACGTCCGCGAAATCCATCTGCAAGCGGGTATTGCTCCGCTGCGATTTGAAAACGTGGCCGCGAACATCATGCCCGCGACGGTGCATTTCCGCTCGCTCACCGATCCCACAAAGGTCGGCGTGCTCGAGCAAAACTACGAATACGACCTGCTCGACCAGAACTCGCTGCTGAAGAAATTCGTAGGCCGCGATCTGCTGGTAATGCACAACGAGGTTCAGGACAACCAGGTGAAATGGGTTCTGGGAAAAGGAACGCTGATTTCGGACAACAACGGCGCGACGGTCTGGAAGATCGGCGACGAGATCGTGACCAACGCGCAGCCGTATAGCTATCCGGACGTGCCCGCCGATCTTTACAGTCATCCGACGCTGATCTGGACGCTTGAAAATCGCGGCGCCGGCGAGCAGCGCGTGGAGACGTCGTATCTCACCGGCAACATGAACTGGAGCGCGGACTACGTGCTCGCGGTTTCGCGCGACGAAAAGAGCGCTGATCTGGACGGCTGGGTGACAGTCGTGAACAACAGCGGCGCTGCGTATGAGAATGCGCGGTTGCAGTTGGTCGCCGGCAATGTCCACCGCGACGAGGCGCCATATCGCGCAAAGGCCGCCTACGCGGTTTCGCAGATGGTAACCGTGGATGCGACCACGGCCACAATCCAGCAAGAGAACTTCTCGGAATTTCATCTCTACACCCTCGACCGTCGAACCACGATTCACGACAACGAATCGAAACAGATCAGTTTGCTGACCGGCACGAACATTCCCGTGGAGAAATATCTTCAGGTGGAGGGTCAGCAGAACTGGTATCGCAATCCGCAGGGAATCGGAAATCCGATCCCGCAACCGGTAAAAGTTTTCTATCGGTTCAAGAACGACCAGAAAAGCAATCTCGGAATGCCGCTGCCCGCCGGAACCGTGCGGGTCTATCAGGCCGATTCGAAGGGTGCGCTGCAATTCGCGGGCGAGAACTCCATCACGCATACTCCGAAGGACGAACAGGTGCGCGTGTACATTGGCGACGCGTTCGACGTGGTCTGCGAGCGCAAGCAAATGGACTACAAAAGGCTCGCGCCCGATCTTGCGGAATTCCAATATCAGATCGCGCTGCGAAACCACAAAGACGAACCGGTGAACGTCGAAGTGCGAGAGCCTGTTGGCGGTGATTGGGAAGTACTGAACGAAAATTACAAATCGACAAAGCTGGATGCTACGACGATCGGGTTCACGATTCCCGTCGAAAAAGACGGTTCCGCGACGCTCGATTATCGCGTCCGCGTGAAATGGTAATCCGCGCGCCGGCCAATTCTGTTAGCGTTTCGGATCGGCCGGATGGTCGAGCAGCGCGAGCTCTTTCGCGTAGAGCGGATTGGCGGGATATTCCGCCATCAGCTCGGTGAGCAGCTTGCGCGCTTGCTCCGGTTGGTGCTCGCGTTCGAAGGCCAGCGCGAGCCAGGCCTTCGCGAATCCCTGCATGAAGTGGCCATGATCGGCGGCGCGCTGCAACTGTTCCATTCCCTTTTCACGATCGCCATGAATGCCGCCGAACCACAGGAATGCGCGTTTGTAGCTCGGCAGGCATCCGATCACGTAGTTTGCGGCGCCCAGCGCCATGTACGCGTCTTCGGCGGACGGATCGACCGCGAGAAGTTTTGCGGCTTCGGCGTCGGCCTGCTTCGTCAGACTGAGGCCGGCCATCTGCTTCTTCACGAGCAGGGCATCGTAGTCCGCTTCCATTCCATCGGTCATGGTGATGACGAGCAGAGAGTGACTATCGCGGGGCTCGGTCTTCAGAACCGTTTCGGCCATGTCGCGCGCGGCGTGATTGGCGTTCAGAAACGCGTCGTTGCGATTATCGGCCGGCGTGCCTATCGCGCCGCCGAGAAACTTTTCGTCACTCAGGAAAAATTCGGAGGTAAAAATTCCTTTGCTGTTGAACTGCTCGTAAAGGTAACTCGCAGCCTCGGCTGCCTTGCCCATGGGATCGCGGGGCTCGAGCCTTTGATAGGAGATAAATTTGTCGCGCCCGCCCTTGAAATTCAGTTCATACAGATTGCGGAAACCGCCTTCGAGCATTCCCGCCGAGGGAGCTGCTTCCATGCGGGGCAGGGCCGACGTGTCGGCGCTGCCGGCGGGACCCTGCGGCTCGGCGTCGCCGGCTTGTGCGATCGACAGGGGCGCATAGGTAAAAGCCGCGAGCGCAAAAAGCGTTACAAAACCCGCGCGGAAGAATTTTTCGGCGGGTTGAATTGAGCGGAACATTGCTGGAATCTCCGTGCTCGGAAAACGCATTCCCCAGGGCACTTTCGCCCTGCCGCTGGGTGGGTTCTATAGTATTCGAGCCATTTCCCGAACGGCGGGTTGTCTAGAGTCTCGTTGTCTTACAGATTATTCAAGAGAAATTCCGTAAGTCCTCTGAATAGCTCGATGCGAGCGGGAATGTCGGAAATTCCGTGGCCGCGGCCCGGGAAGATCATCACGTTCGCAGGATATTTTCCGGCGAGGATCAGCTCGTTCAGGACTTCGGAAGTGTTGGCGAAGTGAACGTTGTCATCGCCGGTGGCCTGCGCAATCAGCAACTTACCGCGGAGCTGCGCGGCGTCGGTGACGGGCGAACTGATTTTATATCCATCCGGATCATCCTGCGGACGCCCGAGATAACGCTCGGTGTACGCCGTGTCGTGGAGCTTCCAATCGCTAACCGGCGCGACCGATACCCCTGCTTTGAATACCTCCGACGCTCTGAACATGGCGTTGAGCGTCATGGTGCCGCCGTAGCTCCATCCCCAAATTCCGATGCGCGAAGCGTCCACATAGGATAACGATTTCAGGTATTTCACGCCCGCGAGCTGATCTTCGAGTTCGATTTCCCCGAGCTGGTGATAGACGGGCGTTTCAAACGCGTGGCCGCGGAAGTAGGAACCCCGGTTATCCAGGAAAAAGACGATGTAGCCTTTTTCCGCCATCATCTGATCCCACAGACCTACGGCGCCCCATTCGTTGCGGACGGTCTGGATTTGCGGGCCACCATACACGTCAACAAGCACGGGATATTTTTTCGCGGGATCGAAATCGGGCGGGCGAATCATCGCGCCGCAAAGCTTGGTGCCGTCGCTGGCGGCGACGTCGACCCATTCGACGGGTGAAAGATGATAGTCGGCGAGCTCGGGTACGTTATTTTCATTGAGTACGGCGGTGCGCGAGCCATCGATGCGATACAGATCCTGGCGGCCCGGCGTCATCACGTTCGAATAGGTGTCCACGTACGCGGATTCATCGGGCGCGATCATGACTGCGTGGACTCCATTTTCGCGGGTGACGCGCGCGATGGATTTGTCCTTCAGTGAAAGTCGATAGAGATCGGTGCCGCGTAGCTCGTCTTTGTTGGAGAGGAAATAGATATAGCCGTGCGCCTCGTCCACGGTGGGATGGCTGTCGCCGCCGGGGCCGAAGCCGCCGTCGCCCGTGATCGTCCAATCGCCGCTGGTGAGCTGGTCGAGCTGATGCCCGGAAAGATCGTAGAGATAGTAGTGGCGGAAACCGGTGCGCTCGCTGGACCACAGGAAGCGCTGGTTGTCCTTGAAGAAGTAAAGGTCGTCGGCGATGTTGATCCAGTATTTGTCCGTGTCAGTGAGGATCGTCTGAGAAGCGCCGGTGGACGCGTCGGCGAAAAGAAGATCGAGTTGATTTTGGCCGCGATTCAGGCGCTCGATCGCGACGCGGCGGCTGTCGGCGAGCCAGTAGACGCGCGGAAGATAGACGTCCGTGTTCGCGCCGGAGTCCATCCATTTTGTTTCCCCGCCGCTGACCGGAACAACTCCCACGTGCACGATCGGATTTGCTTCGCCGGCCTGCGGGAATCGCGTGTAAACCGTAGCGCCGAGCGGCGAGCTCATGTCGAGAATGGGGTAACGCGTCACCGGGCGCTCGTCCATTTCGTAGTAGGCGAGCTTGGACGAGTCGGGCGACCACCAGTAGGCCGTGGCGCAGTCGAATTCTTCGGGGTAGAGCCAGTCGAGCTGGCCTTTGAGCAATTCTTCGCGGCCGCCGGTGGTGAGCGACCTTGCTTCGCCCGTCGCCACGCTCGCGACCCAGAGGTTCGAATCGCGAACGAAGCTCACCCATTTGCCGTCGGGCGAGAATTTCGGGTCCTGGATGTCGCCAGCACCGGAATTCGGCGAAGGGAGATTTTTCGCGGCGGCGCCGAGCGGCTTCGACGTCATGGTTCTGAGGTCGAGCAGGACGAGATCGCTAGAGCCTACGAAGAGCAGCGCGTCGCCCCCAGGCGACCAGATGTAGTTTTCCGGCTGGACGCGGCCCAGGCCGGTGGACTGGACGGCGCTGGCCTTGCGAGGTTGCATCACCTCCTCGAGCACGCTGGATTTGACGAACACTTTGCGGTCACCGGTGGCGGCATCCATGGTCCACATTTCGACGCCGATCGTGCCGCGGCGCAGGTAGGTGATGCGCTTGCCGTCGGGCGCCCATTCGATGCCGGGCGTGAGGGAACCGCCCAGGCTTGGGGCGCTGTAGATGCGCTCGACCGTCAGGGATTTCAAGGGACGCGGCTTGGCTGACGCCGAGGAGCTGCACAGGCCCCATGCCAGGACCACGGACAGAAAACTCGCCGAGGACTTGGCTGCAAAGCGTGCGAAAGTCCGTGCCGATTCCCCCCCGGTTTGTTCTCGATCAGCCACAGGACCGATGCTTTGTTTTGAGCGAGGTACTTCCAGCGTTTGTGTCCGTAAATTCATCGCGTCTCGAGCGAGTCCCGATTGACCCACCCTACCATCATGCCTGAGGGAGCGAACATTTCAAGTATGTTGGTGGTGTGGACTTTTTCCGCGCTCGACCTCTCGCCTCTGGCCAGCGCGCCCTCGCGGTCTCTCGACACCATGGTTGAACCCTTTTGAGTTGGCAAGTTCGAGTTTCCTGTGCCTTCAGGCCCACGCTTCGACCGGAAGATAACCCCTGAATCCCGAAAATCTCGAAATCGCCATGTGGGACAGCATTGCTGTCAAAGCACAGCATGTTGCGACCGGGCGAAGGTGTGTGCGGGCCCCGTCCTATAATTCGAGGCCGCGGGGGATGAATGCAGCGGCCTGGCGGGCTGGTTCGGCCACAGAAGATGAAAGAGCTCATCGAGAAGTTCATTCAGTATCTGCGTTACGAGCGCAACGTGTCCCCGGGGACGATTCGGGAATACCGGCGCGACACGTCGCAGTTCGCGGAGTTTCTGGCGCCGGCGGGGACGAAGGCTCCGGCGATTTCGGAGATCGATCACCGGGTGGTGCGCGAATACGTCGGCTGGATGTACGACCGTAAGCTGGAACGTGCGTCGGTGGCGCGGAGACTGGCGTCGCTGCGGACGTTTTTCAAGTATTGCGTGCGCGAGAAACACTGCGCGCAGAATCCGGCGCGGTTGGTGTCGACGCCGAAACTGCCGAAGCGCGTGCCGCAGATTTTGACGGCGGAGGAGTTGAACGGTTTTCTGGACAGCTTGGGAGAGGCGGGTGCGAAGGACAAGGCGCGGCGGCAACGCAAGCCGACGGCGAAATCGGAACAAGAGGCGCGCGTGATATTGAAGCGCGATCGCGCGATCTTGGAACTGCTGTATGCGTCGGGATTGCGCGTGAGCGAGCTGGTGGGGCTCGACCTGGGCGATATCGACCGCAGCGGGCAGATGCTGCGCGTTCTAGGCAAGGGACGCAAGGAGCGCGTAGTGCCTTATGGCGCGAAAGCGCAGGCGGCGCTGGATGCGTATTGGCCGGTGCGCGAACAGATTCTCGCGCGTCCGATGGTCGAGCCGGCTCTGGAGGCGGTGTTCCTGAACTGCCTGGGTGGGCGGCTGACGGACCGTTCGGTGCACGCGCTGGTGCGGAAATATTCGCGGCTGGCGAATGTGAACTGGGACATGCATCCGCATTCGCTGCGGCACGCATTCGCCACGCATCTGTTGGCCGACGGCGCGGATTTGCGGGCGATTCAGGAGCTGCTGGGGCATGTATCGCTCTCCACCACGCAGCGGTATACACAGGCGAGCATACGGCAGTTGATGGAAGTGTACGACAAGGCGCATCCTCATGCGTGAGCCGAAGAATTAAGCCGTCCTCGATTCAATTCTCGATGTCGGCCGCGATCAGCGGAGATGCGACGCGGTTCCATTCGCCCCAGGATTGAAACCATTTTCCTTCGACGTCACGCAGCCTGGAGCCGGTGTCGAGCAGATAGGCGGCGTCATCTTCGCCGGGCAGGTACACGTAGCCCGGCTTCGTGGTTGGATCGAATTCCTAGTACACCACGTAGACGAGTTATTCCTGCAGTTCATCCGCCCAAAACGAAACTTTATAGCGTGGAAGTCCGTGCGCCGGCTGAGCGGTAGCGCCGCGCAACCCGTTCACGATGAAACGGGAAACCCGTGATTCGGAATGGTCGTACGAAGATGTGCCGGGACCTTCCCATACGCGGAACGGAGCGAGAACTTGCGGATCTGTCATTGCAACGGGAGCTCTCAGCGAGCCGCCTTCCATCGTGATTTTTACAGTGGGTCCTTTGGCAAATGCGGGAGCGGCGAGAAGCAACGCCAGGATCCCGGCCAGAAGAGTTGCTGACCTCACGCGAGCCTCCTGAAACATCCCAATGCGCCAATCGCGAGATGGGCGATCTCAGGGAAAACTAGGCTCGCAGAGAGCTTGCCAGTACGAAACTGCCCGTGGCGCGCGGTGCGGCGGGCGGAGGTGGCGGCATGTTTGCGCGGTCGACCCGGTTATAAAGCGTGTCGCGTTCGACCGGGACGCGGCCGGCGCCGCGGATGAGGCGTTCGAGCTCGGCGCGCGTGAGTCCTTCGGGCGTGGTAGCGCCGGCGTCGTGATAAATATTTTCCTCGACGACGGTCCCGTCCAGATCGTCAGCGCCGAAGCCCAGCGCGATTTGCGCGATGCGCGGCGTCAGCATGATCCAGTAGGCTTTGATGTGGTCGAAATTGTCGAGCATCAAGCGCGAGACGGCGATCGTTTTCAGCGCGTCCATTCCAGTGGGCTTGGGGATGTGCGATAGGGCTGTGTTGTCCGGATGAAATTCGAGCGGGATGAAGGTTTGGAAGCCGTGGGTTTTGTCCTGGGTTTCGCGCAGGCGCATCAGGTGGTCGACGCGCTCTTCGAGAGTTTCCACGTGTCCGAAGAGCATGGTGGCGTTGCTGCGCAGGCCGATTTCATGGGCGGTGCGCGCGATGGATAGCCACATGGTGCCGGAGACTTTGTGATCGCAGATGATTTTGCGCACGCGCGGATGGAAAATTTCCGCGCCGCCGCCGGGGAGCGAGTCCACGCCGGCTTCCTTCATTTTCAGTAGCGTGTCCTTGATCGAAAGCTTGCTGAGGCGCGCGTAGTAGTGCACCTCGACCATGGTGAAAGCTTTCAGGTGGACCTGCGGGTAGCGCTGCTTCAGGCCGCGGATCAGGTCGAGATAGTAATCGAACGGGAGATCGGGGTGCAGGCCGCCGACGATGTGGAATTCGGTGGCGCCTTCGGCAACTCCTTCGGCGCCGCGCGCGTAGACTTCGTCGAGGGCCATGGTGTAGGCGCCGGCCACGTCGGGCGATCGGCCGAATGCGCAGAGCTTGCAGTGGGCTACGCAGACGTTGGTCGGGTTGATGTGGCGGTTGACGTTGTAATAGACGATGTTGCCGTGGCGCTGCTCGCGGACGTGGTTGGCCAGCCAGCCGATCGACAGGAGATCGTGGGACCGGAAGAGCGCCAGGCCGTCTTCGGCTTTGAGGCGTTCGCCGGCGAGGACTGTTGCCGCGATGGGTTCCAGGCGCGCGTCGGAGATTTGAAGTTCTGCCATTTTCAAACGAAAACCAAAAGCGCCCCGCCCGAAGGCGGCCGCTACACAAACATCCTCGAAATTCAGGGCTTAGCGACGACTACGGCCGCGCCCCAGAACAGCAGGAACAACAGACTAATATAGCCATTCACGGTGAAAAACGCAGCATTCATTTTGCTGAGATCGTTCGGCTTTACGAGCGAATGTTCGTAGCCGAGCAGCAGCGCGACTACGGCAATGCCGATCCACGCAGGCCACGCAAGATGAAACGTGGTGGCCAGCCAGATCAGCAAAGCAACCATGGCCACATGCATCACGCGCGCGATTTGGAGGGCGCGGGCGATGCCGAATTTTTTCGGGATCGAATGCAGGCCGGCGCTGCGATCGAAATCGACGTCCTGGCAGGCGTAGAGGACGTCGAAGCCGCCGACCCAGAGCGTGACCGCGCCGCAGAGAATCAGCATGCGCGGGTCGAGCGAGCCGCGGATGGCGATCCATGCCGCGGCCGGCGAGATGCCCAGGCAGAAACCGAGGACGAAGTGCGACCAGGCCGTGAAGCGCTTCGTGTAGGAATAAAGGAAAAGGATGGCGAGCGCGAGCGGGGAAAGTTCGACCGCGAGCTTGTTGAGGCGCCAGGCGGCCACGACGAGCAGCGCGGCGGCCGCGATGGTGAAAATCCAAGCGAATCCGAGCCTCAGGTGGCCGGCGGGGAGAGCACGGTTCGCGGTGCGGGGATTTCGGCGGTCGAATTCGATGTCCGCAATGCGGTTCATCGTCATGGCAGCGGAGCGGGCGCCGACCATGGCGACGACGATCCAGACGATTTGACTCCACGATGGGAAGCCGCCGGCCGCACGTGCGGCCAGCAGCGCGCCGACGAGCGCGAACGGGAGTGCGAAAACGGAGTGCTCGAATTTGATCATTTCGAGCACGATACGGATGCGGGACCTGTTCATACCGAAATCAGTCACAGAGTCACAGAGATGCGGAGAAAACCAAAATCATTTCTTTCCGCCTTTCCAGCGGTACTGATTTTTCTGCGTTAGTCCGATTTGCGCGAGAACTCTGTAGCAGAACTGCTCAACGATGTCCGCGATTGTTTTGGGCTCGTAGTAGAAGGCGGGCATGGCGGGCATTACCGTGGCGCCGGCGTCGTGAACTCGCAGCGTGTTTTCGAGATGGATGCGGTTGAGCGGCGTTTCCCGCAGGCAGAGGACCAGAGGACGCCGTTCTTTCAGGCAGACGTCGGCGGCGCGGGTTAGCAAATCGTTTGAAATGCCGGAGGCGATGGAGCCGATAGCGCCTGCCGAGCACGGGAGGATCACCATGGCGTCCGGGGTGGCGCTGCCGGAGGCGATCGAAGCGCCGATATCCTTGTTCGGGAGGTATTCGATTTTTTTCGCCGGCCTGCGGGTGAGAAGCGAGGGCAGCTTTTTGCCCTCGGCGGCTACCACGCCGAGCTCGGTAGCCAGAAGGCGCAGGCCGGCGTCCGTGGCGATCAGGAACACGTGGGCTGCGCGTGGGTCCGAGTCGAGCAGGCGCAACAGGGTTTGCGCGTAGATCGCGCCGCTGGCGCCGGTGACGCCGACGGTGATGGCGAGGCCCTCTGTGGATTGCACTGGCATGGGTCGAAACGACGAGTCTAGGCAGCGCGGTTCGGCGAAGTCAAGGCAGGTGCTTCAGGCGCGCTTGATGACGCGGATCAGGAGCAGCAGAAGCACGGCGCCAACCACCGATATCACCAGGCTGCCGATGAGACCGTAGGACGCGAGCCCCAGCAGGCCGAAAACGAAATGGCCGAGCAGCGAGCCGAGGATGCCGACGATCAGGTCGACGAGCACGCCCATGCCGCGGCCCTTTACGATCAGACCGGCGAGCCAGCCGACGAGGATGCCGATCAAAATGGTCCATAGCAGCCACATGGTTGAGCCTCCCGGGCAGGATTTGTTGATGCAGGCCGCGAGGTGCAGCCGCGGCGGGCCGAGGCGCACTCTAGCACGGATCCTAGGTGGGTGCGATGCCCGCGGGGCCCGGTGGGGACCCTGAGTCCGGGAACGGCGCTGCCCAGGGATTTCCCTTTGCGACAAAGGTTGGCGACGGTGTCGTTGACGCCGGTGCCCGGGGGCCGTAGGCTGAAATTTGCGGAATTTCGCCCACCCATGGCCACAATCGACGACGACCTCAGCCAAATCGAGCGGGACGTACGGACGCTCAAGATCGAATACGAGCAATACTTCGGCGGAGGACGCTCGCGCCCTCCTGCGGACACGCAATGGCGCGTCGAATCGTTGATGCGGCGGTACAACGAGCGCATGGGCGACCTGAGCACCGGGCAGCGCTTCCGCTTCAACAACATTTCGCAGACCTACGCGAAATATCAAGAAATGTGGCGCAAGAAGACCGCCCAGAAGGAAGGGGCAACACAGGCGCACCATTTCGGAGCCGCTGCCAAGGCAGTGGAAGCTGAGCGCGCGGCAAGGGCCGCGATGGCTGCGCAGAAGGCCGCGGAGGCCGCCGCGAACGTTGTTGATCCGCCGGCAATCGATTTTCGGGCGGCGGAGGCTGCGGCGCGCGTCGAGGATGTGAAGCAGACGGCGCAGGCGTTTGCGATGGCGTTTTCGAATCCTGAGCACGAGAGGGAAAAGGTGTACACGCTGTACGAGAAATTGATCGAGGCACGCACGGAGACCGGCGAGCATTCGACGACGCCGAGCTTGAAAGATTTCGAGAGGTTCGTGCAGCACAAGACTAAGGAATTGAAGGACAAGGGCGGGCGCGAGATCGAGTACACCGTCAGCATCGAAGGCGGGCGGGTGAAGTTGAAGGCGCGGGTCTCGAGTTAATTCTTTCGGTTGCTTCGCAGGCTCTCCGCAATTTTGCACATCCTCTTTCGGAAACTTCCGCAAACACTTACACTGAGCCGCTTCATTCGTTCGAGTGGAATCGAGGTAACGACTTGGCAATCGAGCGGGCGCTGATCAGCGTCTATGACAAATCCGGTGTGGCGGAATTCGCGCACAAGCTGGCGTCGCTGGGGATCGAGATCATTTCGACCGGCGGTACGACGAAGCTGCTGCGCGATGCGGGAATTTCCGTGCGCGATGTCAGCGAGCTGACCGGCTGGCCGGAAATGCTGGGCGGGCGCGTGAAGACGCTGCATCCGAAAGTGCATGGCGGGATTTTGTTTCAGCGGGGCAAGGCTGAGGATCGCAAGCAGACAGCGGAACACGGGATCGAGCCGATTGACCTGGTGGTCGTGAATCTGTATCCGTTTTCGGCGACGGCGGCGAAGCCGGGCGTGACGCCGGAAGAATTGATCGAGAACATCGATATCGGCGGGCCGGCGATGATCCGCTCGGCGGCCAAAAATTTTCAGAGCGTGGGCGTGGTGACCGATCCAGCCGATTACGCGGAGATCGCCGCGGAGCTGCGCGCGGACCGCGAGCTTTCGCTGGCCACGCGGCTGGCGCTGGCGCGCAAGGCGTATGCCCGGACGGCGCGCTATGACGGCGAAATTGCGACGGAGCTCGAGCGGCTGAGCGCGAACGGCGGCGTGGCAATCGGCGCGCTGGAAAAATTTCCGGGGCGGATTCATGTGGCGCTCGAACGTCGGCAGGCGATGCGCTACGGCGAAAATCCGCACCAAGGCGCGGCGCTCTACGTGAGTGCCGGCAAGCCTGTCGCGGGATTCGCCGGCGCGAAACAGCTGCAGGGCAAGGAACTCTCCTACAACAACCTGGTGGACCTCGACGCGGCATGGGCACTGGCGAATGAATTCAACGGGCCGGGGGTGGCGATCATTAAGCACAACAATCCGTGCGGGGCGGCGGAGCAGGAATCGCTGCGCGAGGCCTACCTGAAGGCGTACGAGTGCGATCCGATTTCGGCGTATGGCGGCGTGCTGGCGTTCAATCGCGCGATCGACGCGGCGACGGCGGAGGAAGTGGCAAAGCTTTTCGTCGAATGTATCGCAGCCCCGGGATTCGAGCCGGCGGCGCTCGGAACATTCGCGGCGAAGAGGAATTTGCGGCTGCTCGAAATGCCGCGCGACACAGCGAGATCCGAATTGCAGTTCAAGCCGATCCGGGGCGGAATGCTGGTGCAGGAGGCGGACGCGCACGAGCTGAGCGAAGTCGATCTGAAGGTGGTGACACAGCGCGCCCCGAGCCGCGCTGAAATTCACGATCTTCTTTTTGCGTGGAAGGTGGCGAAGCACGTGAAATCCAATGCGATTCTTTTCGCGCGCGGCGGGCAGACGGTCGGAGTGGGTGCGGGGCAGATGAGCCGCGTGGATTCGGTGAAGATCGCGGTGATCAAGGCGACGACGTCGAAACTTTCACTCGCGGGCAGCGTCGTCGCGTCGGATGCATTTTTTCCGTTTGCCGACGGCGTGGAGGAAGCGGGCAGGGCCGGCGCGACGGCCGTGATCCAGCCCGGCGGATCGGTGCACGATCAGGACGTGATCGATGCGGCGAACAAGCTCGGCATGGCCATGGTGTTTACCGGCGTGCGGCATTTTCGACATTAAAATCAAAACATGGACGAGCAAGCCAAATCCGGGCTGGCCGGGCTGCGCGTGCTGTCGCTCGAGAGCCGGCGCGCGGTGGAGATGGCCAAGCTGATCGAGAACTACGGCGGACGCGCCATCGTGGCGCCGTCGATGCGCGAAGTTCCCCTCGAATCGAATACGGAAGCGCTCGAATTTGCGCGCGCGCTGGCGGCCGGCGGATTCGACATGGTGATTTTTCTCACCGGCGTGGGCGCGCGGGCGTTGGCGAAGGTGGTGGAGACGGTTTACCCGCTCGAGAAATTTGTCGAGGCGCTGCGCGGTGTGGCAATCGTCGCGCGCGGGCCAAAACCTGTGGCGGCGCTGAAGGAATTAGGCGTGCCCGTGTTGGTTGCGGTACCCGAGCCCAACACGTGGCGCGATCTGCTGCGCGCACTGGATGAAAAGCACGATGTCGCGCCCCTCGCGGGACGCCGCGTCGCCGTGCAGGAATATGGCGCGTCGAATGCTGAGCTGCTCGCGGGACTGGCGGAACGCGGCGCGCAGGTGATGCGGGTGCCGGTCTATCAGTGGGCGCTGCCGGAGGACACTGCTCCGCTGCGCGAGGCCGTCGAGGCGATTGCGCGCGGCGAAATCGACCTGGCGCTATTCACCACGTCGATTCAGGTGGCGCACCTGCTGAAAATTGCGCGCGAAATGAATCGCGAGGAGGAATTGCGCCGCGCGTTTGCGCGAATTCTGATCGGATCGATCGGCCCGATCACGTCCGAGGAATTGCGCGAACAGGGATTAACGGTGGATTTCGAGCCGACGCATCCCAAAATGGGAATCTTTGTAAACGAAGCGGCGCAGCGAACACAACAGCTGCTGGAAAAGAAGCGGAGGGGAACTTCCCCTTGATCTTTGAGGTTTTCGGCGACCGGCCGGGTCACGGAAGGTTTGGGTGGGGGGGAATGCCGGGACCCGGCCGCATCGGCGAATGCAGGCATCCTAGCAGGGGTCTCATCGATCGCGTTCGTCGATTATCGAATCGAACGTATTCGTGATCCAAATTCGCCAGCAACTTCCTGATTTAATTCGCTTTCCCGCATAAAGATTGCGTAAAAATGCTTTTTTGTCCGGCTCATTTTTTGCTTGCGCGGCGGCTGCGCAGGAATTTTTCGAATGAAATCTCGCTTGCCAGCGCGTGCAGCAGCGCTTTTCTGCGTGCGGGCGAAATCGTTTTCGCAAACAATCGCTTGCGCGCGGCGCCGAGAGTTGTAACCCAGCGTTCATATTCGACCCCGATGTCTTTTTCCAATTGCCGGCGCAGACGCTGCGCGAGGGCGGGGCTGTGGCCAGCGGTGGAGATGGCGATTTGCAGATCGCCGCGGCGAACCACCGCACCGTAGTAAAAGTCGCAGTTGTCAGGATCGTCGACGGAGTTGCAGAGCACTCCGCGGCGCCGCGCTTCCTTGTAGATTTTCGCGTGCAGCGCGGAGGACGACGTGGCGGCGATGACGATGAACGCGCCAGCAAGATCAGCCAAGCGAAACTGGCGCCGCTGCCAGCGGATTTTTTTCTGTCGCGCCCAGGCTTGCACGAGTTCGGTCGCCGCAGGCGCCACGACCTCAATTGTCGCGCCCGCGTGCAGCAAACTTTCGATTTTTTCTTCTGCGATCGGGCCCGCGCCCACCACGAGGCAGCGGCGGCCTGGCATCTTCAGGAATGCGGGAAACAGCGGCATGGCTTACACCTCTTCGCCGCGGACCAGATCGTCGTACTTTTCGCGACGGCGCGCGATGTGGAATCGGCGGCCTTCGATCAGAACTTCGGCCGGGCGGCGGCGCGCGTTGTAATTCGAGGATTGCGCGAAGCTGTAGGCGCCCGCGGCCCATACGACGAGCAGGTCTCCCGGCTTTACCGGCGGCAACGGCCAATCTTTCGCGAGAAAATCCCCCGATTCGCAAACCGGACCGACCACGTCGACGCGCGGCGGTTTTCCTTTCGCAGCGGTTTGAGCCGCGCGAATCGCAGGTGTGATCGGATGAGTGGCGCCGTAGAGCACGGGACGGATTAAATCGTTCATGGCTGCGTCGACGACTACGAAAGTCTTCTTGCCGCTGTGCTTCACGTAGAGCACGCGGGTGAGTAGCACACCGGCGGGGCCCACGAGCGTGCGGCCGGGCTCGATGATCAGGCGGCAGCCGAGAGGTCGGACGATTTCGGCGAGAGTTTTCGCGTAGGCCGCTGTTGGCAGCGCCGCTTCGTTGGTGTAGCGGATGCCGAGGCCGCCGCCAATGTCGATATATTCGAGGCGAATTCCGTTGTGGGCGAGATCGCGCACGTACGACGCAAGCCGCGCGAGCGCCTGCCGGTATGGCTTCACGCTAAAGATCTGCGAGCCCAGATGCGCGGTGATGCCGCGCCACGCGATCCACGGCGAAGTCTTGTGGATCCGATACAGATCGCGCGCCGCGCTCCAGGCCACGCCGAATTTGTGCTCGTGCGCACCGGTGGCGATATGCGGGTGTCCGCCGGCGAGCACGTCCGGATTCACGCGGATAGCCACGCCCGGCCGCGCGCCGCCCGCGGCAACGTGGCGCGCTGATTCGCTCAGCAGGACTTCCAGCTCCGCACCCGATTCGATGTTGAACATCAATATGCCGCTGTGGCGCGAAGCTTTTCCGGGGTAGCACAGCGCTTCCCGGATTTCTTCGCGCGTCTTGCCAACACCGGAAAACACGATCCGATGGCCGGGAACCAGGATGCGGCCAAGGCGGTCGAGTTCGCCGCCGGAGACAATGTCGAAGCTGCTGCCCAGGCGCGCGAGCACGCGCAGCACGGAAAGATTCGAGTTGGCTTTCATCGCATAGCAGAGCGTGTGCGGCAGGGAGCCGAAGGCGCGATCGAGATTGCGGTAGGCCGCCTCGATGCTCGCGCGGCTGTAGACGTAGGCCGGCGTGCCGACTTCTTCGGCGATGCCCGCGAGCGGCACGCGTTCACCGTAGAGCGCGCGCGTCCCGTTTCCGGCGGGCCTGTACGCGTAGTGCGGTGTGTAGGTCGTCGGATCGGAATGATGCGCGGCACGTTGCGGGAATTTGCGCGAGGGCATACGCCTATCCCAACCTTCGCTTCGCGAAGTTTGTGACACCCAAGAGACGAGGCTGGCACGAAAAAATCACGGCCCACCATCATACAAACTCTGCCGCGAAATAGATAAATCCAAAATCCAGCTGCCCGCGTACACAAAGCGGAGTTTGAATCTCATCAGAAAGGATGGAGCGAAATGAAATCACGATTTCTAGTGGGGCTGTGCGCGCTCGTGCTCGCGGGGATTTCATGCGTCGCGGCGCAGGATTCCATGTCGATGAAGCAGGACCCCATGGTCGGCGGCGCGGCGATGTATCCAACCAAGAACATCGTCGAGAACGCGGTCAACTCGGCCGACCACACCACGCTCGTAGCGGCAGTAAAGGCGGCGGGGCTGGTCGATACGCTGGAGGGGCCCGGCCCGTTCACCGTGTTTGCTCCGACGAATGAAGCGTTCACCAAGCTGCCCATGGGCACAGTCGACACACTGCTGAAGCCGGAAAATAAGGAGACACTGACGAAGATCCTGACCTACCACGTGGTTGCCGGGCATCTGAGCACGAACGATATTCGCAGGATGATCAAGGCCGGACACGGTAGTGCGGAGCTAACGACTGTCAGCGGCGGAAAGCTCTGGGCCATGGAGCAGGACGGCAAGATCGTCATGAAGGACGAAAAGGGCGGCACGTCCACGATCACGATCGCCAACGTGTTTCAATCCAACGGCGTCATCCAGGTGGTCGATACGGTTCTGATGCCGAATTAATTTTCCTCCCCCAACCGAGAGCCGGACGCGCAGCGACCGGGCCGTCCGGCTCCGGATTATTTCCGTCCTTCGCGGGAAATCGCATATCCTCGCTTGTTCTCAAAAACTCCCGAATCCAAGACGCAATCATGGCCCGGTATCTATTGGTTAAATATCTCGCCGTTGTTTTGTTCGCCGGCCTCATCGTTGCCGGTGCGGCTCTTATCGTGTGGGCGCGGGAACTTTCGGTCGGATATAACGACTGGACGACCCGACTCCGGCAGCGTTACCCGAAGATCTTTGGGGCGCCGACGCCGGAATCGCCCAGGAAAATCGAAAACATGATGTGGCTCTATCGCGGCGTGGGGGTTGCGCTCGCGCTGGAATCCGCCTTCGCGCTGATCGGCATCTGGAACGCGCGCTGACAACCCGGCGGCTCCGATTGCTTGACGCGCGGGCGCGCCGCCGATAGACTTTGTTTGTTCTTGGTAGAGGTGCGGAGGCCACTGGTAGCCGGGCCGAAAATTCCGAGCAGCTTCGGAAGGCCGGGCGAAGGGGGCAACGGGCAAGAAGCTCCGCCGAAACCGTCGCGTCGGCTGTGGCGCGCGGTTGGGGGGCGCGCCGAAAGACGCGTTCACTGTCATTCCGGGCGACTGGAATGGAGCGCTATCGAGGAGTGAAGACACGAGCCGCGCCTCTCGCGTATCCTTCCTTCTCGTTTCGTTCCGATTCCGAATTTCCCAAAGCAGGCAAAGATGAATGTGTTCGAGCTGACTCGAGCGCTGGTGGATATCGAGTCGATCACCGAAAATGAAGGCCCGGTCGCGGCGTATCTGCTCGATCATCTGGCGAAGCTTGCCGCGCGTACGGGAGGCAAGGCCGAGCAGATGGATGTGGAGGGTGATCGCTTCAACGTGCTGGCGACCTGGGGCGAGCCGCGCGTGACGCTTTCAACGCATCTGGATACGGTGCCGCCGTTTTTTCCGTCGCGCGAGGACGCCGAATTCATCTGGGGCCGCGGCGCGTGCGATGCCAAGGGCATCCTCGCGGCGATGGTGGCGGCGGCGGAAAAGCTGCTGGCCGAGGGCGTGAGAAATTTCGGCATGCTGTTCGTGGTCGGCGAGGAGCGCAACAGCGCGGGCGCCTTGATCGCGGCGAAGGCGGCGCGCGGATCGAAATATCTCGTGAATGGCGAGCCGACCGAGAGCAAGATGGCCCTCGCGTCGAAAGGAATTCTGCGCTACGAACTGGTGGCGCGCGGGAAAATGGCGCATTCGGCGTATCCGGAGCTGGGCGAATCGGCAATCGAAAAGCTGCTCGACGCGCTCGAAGCAATTCGTAACATTCAGCTGCCAAGCGACCCGCAACTGGGACCGACGACGATGAACATCGGTACGATTTCCGGCGGCCGCGCGCCCAACGTGATCCCCGACGCGGCGAAAGCGGAAATCATGATTCGGCTTGTGGGACACGCGCAGCCAGTCCGCGATCTATTCGAGCGAGCGGTGAACCGCCGCGCGGAGTTGGTCGAAATCCTCACGATTCCGCCCATCCGATTTGCGACCGTGGACGGGCTGCCCACATCGGTCGTATCGTTCGCGACGGATGTGCCCGTATTCGGCACCACGTGGGGCCAGCCGCTGCTATTCGGGCCGGGCAGCATCCTGGTGGCGCATACGTCCGAGGAGCGCATTTCCAAAAAAGAGCTCGCGGCTGCCGTGGGTGCGTACGCGGAGATGGTGAAAAAACTGCTGGCGAAGAACTGAGGCGCGCGTCGATGAATCTCGCGATTGTCGGGTACGGGAAAATGGGGCGGCTGATCGAGCAGCTCGCGCCGGAATACGGTTTCGACGTTAAGCTGCGCCTCGACATCAACAACAACTTGAAGTTCGAAGGCCTGACCCAGGAAAATTTCCGCGGCATCGACGCAGCCGTGGAATTTTCGACGCCTTCGTCCGCCACAGGAAATATCGAGCGGCTGGCTGGCATCGGCGTGAACACGGTGATAGGAACCACGGGCTGGTTCGGCGAAATCGAACGCGCGCGCGCGGCGGTTCAAAAAGCCGGCACGGGCCTGGTCTGGAGCCCGAATTTTTCCGTGGGCGTCAGCGTGTTCATGCAGCTTGTCTCGGAAGCTGCGCGGATGATGGCGCGCCAGCCCGAATACGGTGCGTGGGCCTGGGAAATTCACCACGCCACAAAAAAAGACGCGCCTTCGGGCACGCTGCTCGCGCTCGTGGAACGCATGAAGCGCGAAGGATTTAAAAAGCCCATCGACACGAGCAGCAGCCGCGCCGGCGCGCATCCCGGGACGCACGAAATCGGCTTCGATTCCGCCGCCGATTCGATCACGCTACGCCATACCGCGCGCAGCCGCGAAGGATTCGCGCGCGGAGCGCTGCGCGCCGCCCGCTGGGTTGCCGGCAAGAAAGGCTTTTTCGATTTTCGCGAGATTGTAAACGAGCTGGAGTAAGGTAGGAGGCAGGAGGCGCTTATGTTTACGGGATGCGGAACCGCGCTGGTCACGCCATTTCGTCCGGATTTTTCGCTCGACGAGGAAGCGCTGCGCCGCTTAGTGCAGCGGCAGGCCGCGGCGGGAATTCATTTCGTCGTGCCCGTGGGCACCACGGGCGAAAGCCCCACGCTGTCGGCGGACGAGCAGCGCCGCGTGGTCGAAATCGCCGTGGAAGAGGCGCGCAAGACGAAAACTCCCGTGCTGGCCGGCGCCGGCGGCAATAACACCGCGCATGTGATCGAAATGGCGCGCGCATTTCAGGAGCTTGGCGCCGACGGCATTCTTTCCGTCGCGCCCTATTACAACAAGCCCACGCAGGAAGGCCTCTACCAGCATTACAAAGCGCTGGCCGCGGCGGTTTCGCTGCCGATCATTCTTTATAACATCCCCGGGCGCACGGGCGTGAACATCGAAACGCCGACGGTCGCGCGCCTGGCTGAAATCGACAACATCGTAGGCGTGAAGGAAGCCTCCGCAAATATTTCGCAGATGGCGGCGGTGTTGGCGGCCGTGCCGCCGCGCTTCCTGGTCCTCTCGGGCGACGACGCGATCACCATCGCGCTGATGGCGCTTGGTGGCAAGGGCGTCATTTCCGTCGTCGCGAATGAAATTCCCGCGGAGATGACGCGCCTCACGCAATTTTGCCTGGACGGCGATTTCACCGCGGCGCGCGAAATTCACAACAAGTACTTTGGTCTGATCGAAGCGAATTTTGTCGAGACCAACCCGGGGCCGGCCAAGGCCGCGATGGCGCTGATGGGCCTGCTCGAGCCTGTCTTTCGGCTGCCGATGGTCGCGCCCAAGCCAGAAAATCTCGCGAAAATCCGTGCCGCGCTTGAGGCCGTCGGTCTGATCCAGAAGGTCTATGCCGCCCGCTGATCTCAGCCGCGAAATCGAGCGGCTTTTTGACGAAAACCCGGGAAAATATTCCGACGCGGACCGGAAATTATTTCAGCAATTCAAGGACGCGCTGAACGGCGGCGAAATCCGCGCGGCGGAGCCCGATCCCGCTGAGAAAAATACGGGCGCGTCGGGCTGGCGTGTCAACGCGTGGGTGAAAAAAGGAATTCTGCTCGGGTTTCGCATGGGTGCCATCGTCGATATGTCCATCGACGCCGCCCGCCAGCCGTTCTTCGATAAATCCACGTACCCCGTGAAAACTTTCGCGGCCGATGCCGGCGTGCGCATCGTGCCCGGCGGCTCGAGCATTCGTGACGGCTGTTACGTGGCGCGCGGCGTCACCTGCATGCCGCCGATGTACGTCAACGTGGGCGCGTATGTAGACGAGGGAACGATGATCGATTCGCACGCGCTGGTCGGCAGCTGCGCGCAGATCGGGCGCCGATGTCACATTTCCGCCGCGGCGCAGATCGGCGGCGTGCTGGAGCCGGTCGGAGCGCTCCCGGTGATCGTCGAGGACGAAGTGCTCGTCGGCGGAAACTGCGGCGTGTACGAAGGCACGGTGGTGAAGAAACGCGCGGTGCTCGGCTCGGGGACGATTCTCAATCGCTCGACGCCGGTCTACGACGTCGTCACCGGCGCGGTGCACAGCGCCCGTGCCGATGCGCCGCTGGTGATCCCCGAAAACGCCGTGGTCGTGGCCGGCGCGCGCGCCATTTCGCAGGGCCGCGGCAAAGATTGGAATCTTTCGCTCTACACGCCAGTGATCGTGAAATACCGCGACGCAAAAACCGACGTAAAAGTGCAGCTCGAAGATCTGCTGCGATAGAAACCCTCCCCTGTATTTCGATCGACCATTCAACAGTGATTGTATATTGTATGTGTACAATAGGCAATGGCGAACGCCCGCATGTTGCGAATCGATCTGGCCTTGCCGCGGCCCGTCTACGAGCAGATTGTCAGCGGGTTACGCGCGCTGCTGGTAGCGGGCGAGTTCGTTCCGGGCGAGCAGCTGCCGACGGTTCGGCAGCTCGCCACCGATCTGGGCGTGCACCACAACACGGTCGCAGAATCCTATCGCCTGCTCGCGGGCGAAGGCTGGCTTGACCTGCGGCGCAGGCGCGGAGCGGTCGTACTCGATCGCGAGAAACCGCGGCCCATCACGGCCGAGAAGCACGGATTCCGGCAGCGCCTGGAGGAATTGATCGCCAAGGCCATTACGGACGGCGTACCGCGCGCGGCGCTGGCCGCTCACATGGCGGCGCTGGCGAAGAAACTGGGCAAGCCCTCGAAGCGGAGGGGAAGATGATCGCGCATCCGCAGATGATTTTCGGCTCGCTGATGCTGGCCGTCGCCGCATTCGTCGCGTGGGTTTTCTGGTCTTTGCCGAACGGGTCGCGGCCGGGATTGTTTTTCTCGGTTACGGTGGTGCCGAGCTTTCGGGATTCCGCGGAGGCGGCCCGTATAGGGAGCTGCTTCCGTATGCAGGTACTGCTGCTCGTCGTGATCGGGTTCGGGCTCGTCCTGGCCGGAGCGATGCTCGACTGGGCCGCACTGCTGATTCTCGGTGTGTTGTGGCTGGTCGCCGGCCCGCTCGTTGCGGTATCGCTCGCGCACGCCAAGGCGTTGCCACACGCGGTCGCGCATTCCACGGTTCGCGAAGCATCGCTCGCACCCCGTCGTTCGCAGCTGCCCGGCGGGTGGATTGTTCAACTTTCGCCCTTTGCGCTGCTGCTCGTAACCGCCGCATACGTTGCTGCCCACTGGAAACAGATTCCGGATCGATTCCCGGTGCACTGGGGCGTGAACGGAGTGCCCAACGGCTGGTCGACGCGCACGACGATGGGCGTGTACGGCCCGCTTTATTTCGGCGCGGGCCTGGTGGCGATGATCTCGCTGCTCGCCTACGCCGTCACCCACGCGGCGCGCCGGCTTCCTGCAAGCGGCGCAGGCGATGGAGAGAGGGATCATCCGCAACGAATGGCGCTGGTGCTGCTCGCTGTGGAGTTGTTCGTTGCCGCGATGCTGTCTCTCGTCGCGCTCCTGCCCTTGATGGGAAGTCCGGGCGTCACGCCGATAGTGATCACGGCGGTGGGAATCGTGATCGGCGTGATTTTTCTGAGCCGGTGGCAAAGCCACGGAATTTCGAATTCCGCCGCATCCGTGCATCCGGGTGACGGCACGCCGGATTCATGTTGGAAGCTCGGGCTTTTCTATTTCAATCCGGACGATCCGGCGCTCTTGGTCGAAAAGCGCGTCGGTATCGGGTACACGATCAATTTTGCGCGCGGCGCGGCGTGGGTCATTCTCGTGCTGACGGTGGTTCTTCCACTCGGTCTCGCCGCACTCGCGATCCGTAATCGACCGTAGGGCCGCACGTCCCGAGGACTCCGCCCTTGACATGGGCAACGCCATACCCTATTTTTGAGGGCGTTATGAAACTGCTGCGGACACATCATGGCCGTCACCATCACGTGAACCCGTGCCCGCGGCGGTGTGGCTAGCAGGAACGCAACAAGCTGCACTCATCAGCCCGCTGGCGCGGCAAGCGCTGGCGGGTTTTTTGTTTTTAGGGTGAAATTTTCAGGAGAAACCGAAAAATGGAACTCGACTTTGAGAAGGAACACGGCCTGATCCCGGCGATCGTGCAGGACGCGGTGAACGGCGAAGTGCTGATGCTCGGGTTCATGAACCGCGAGGCGCTGGCGAAAACGCAGGAGACGGGCTACGTCACGTTCTGGAGCCGCTCGCGCAAGAAACTCTGGATGAAGGGCGAAACCAGCGGGCAGCGCCTGGTTCTGCGCGAAATGCGCGTGGATTGCGACCGCGACGCGCTGCTGGTGCGCGCGGAGCTCGACGGTGGTGCGGTCTGCCATGAAGGCTATCGCAGCTGTTTCTTTCGCCAGATGGACCGCGCAGGCGAAGCGAAGGTGGTGGCCGAGCAGGTCGTCACGCCCGAGGAACTCTACGGCAAAGGGAAAAAATCATGAGCAAGCTGAGGCTGGGAATCCCGAAGGGCAGTTTGCAGGACGCCACCGTGGAACTTTTCGCCAAGGCCGGCTGGCGCATTTCCGTCAGCTCGCGCAGCTACTATCCGGGTATCGACGATTCGGAAATCGAATGCATGATGGTGCGCGCGCAGGAAATGGCGCGGTATGTGGAAAGCGGCGCGCTCGATGCGGGGCTCACCGGCAAGGACTGGATTCTCGAAACCGGCGCGGACGTCGAGGAAGTGATCGAGCTCGTCTATTCGAAGACGAGCTTCGGCCGCGTGCGCTGGGTGCTGGCGGTGGCCGAGGATTCGCCGATGCAGAGCGTCAAAGACCTCGAAGGCAAAGTGATCGCCACCGAAGCCGTGAAAATGACCGAACGTTATCTGGCGAAGCATGGCGTAAAGGCCAGTGTGGAATTTTCCTGGGGTGCCACGGAAGTGAAAGTGCCGCAGCTGGCCGATGCGATCGTGGAAGTCACCGAAACCGGCTCGTCGCTGCGCGCCAATCGCCTGCGCGTGGTCGATACGCTGCTGGAATCGGCCACCTGGTTGATTGCCAACCGCGCGGCGCGAAAAGACCCCTGGAAAAACGAAAAAATCACGCACATGGCCATGCTGCTCGACGGCGCGATCAAAGCGACCAGCCGCGTCGGATTGATGCTCAACGTGCGCAAGGACGATCTTGAAAAAGTTCTCGGCGCGCTGCCCGCGCTGCGGAATCCGACGATTTCGCAGTTGAGCGACGCCGGATGGCTCGCGATCAATACGATCGTGGAGGAAAAAACGGTGCGCGAGCTGATTCCCAAGCTGAAGGCGGCGCGCGCCGAGGGAATCGTGGAATACCCGCTGAACAAGGTCGTGTACTGATGCGCGTTCTTGCTCTGACCGACGCCACTGCGCGCAAAGTGCTCGGCTCGCGCCGCGCGGTGAGCCGCGATGCCGAGCGCGTGGCCGCGCGCATCATTGCGGACGTGCGACGGCGCGGCGACCGCGCTCTTTTTGCCTGGACGAAGAGGTTCGATCGCATCACGCTCGGACCGCGCAGTGTGTGGGTTTCCGGCGCGGAGCTGGCCGCGGCTCGCAAGAATGTGTCGCGCGATCTTCTTGCCGCCATCGAGCACGCCGCGCGGAATATTCGCTCCGTGGCGCGCCGACAGAAGCCGCAGGAATGGTCGGTTGACGTGGAACGGGGAGTGCGCGCAGGTCAGAGTGTCCGCGCGATCGATTCCGCGGGATGCTACGTGCCGGGCGGACGATTTTCACTGGTGTCGACACTGTTGATGACGGTGATTCCCGCGCAGGAAGCGGGCGTGCCTGAAATCATCGTCGCCAGCCCGCAACCGGGGCCGGCGGTGCTGGCCGCGGCCGCGCTCCTGGGCGTGCGCCGCGTGGCGCGCATCGGCGGGGCGCAGGCCATTGCGGCGCTGGCGTATGGCACGCGCTCGATTCCGCGCGTGGCGAAAATCTGCGGGCCGGGCAATCGGTTTGTCACCGCCGCGAAAAAGCTGGTCAGCTACGATTGCTCGATCGACATGCTCGCCGGACCCACCGAAGCGCTGGTTTTCGCCGATCGCGGCGATCCGCGCTTCATCGCCGCGGACCTGATCGCGCAGGCCGAGCACGATCCGGACGCGGTTTCGATTTGCGTGACCACGTCGGCGCCACTGGCTCGCGGTGTCGCAGCAGAAATCGACAAACAGCTCACGGGATTACCCAGGACGAATCTCGCGCGCCGTTCGCTGGCCGCGAACGGCGCGATTCTGGTGGCGCGCGGCATCGAGGCCGCTGCACGGTTCGTGAATCAATTCGCGCCCGAGCATCTGAGTCTCGTTTTCAAGAAGGCGGCCCCGGCGGGGCTGATCGAATCGGCCGGCAGCATTTTCGTCGGACCGTACAGCGCGCAAACGTTTGGCGATTACGCCACGGGCACAAATCACGTGTTGCCGACCGGCGGTGTCGCGCGCACGCGCGGAGGGCTTTCGACGGCCGACTTCGTGAAATGCATCAGCGTGCAGGAAGTTTCACGCGCGGGCGTGAAGCGATTGGCGCCAGTCGCTGTGGAACTCGCGCGCGCCGAAGGGCTCGAGGCCCACGCCCGGTCGGTTGAGGTGCGCGAATGAGCGGCGCTGCGATTCGTGTCCGCCGCGCCGTCGAGCGCATGCGTCCGTACAATCCGCCGCTCGAGGGCCGCACGGACAAGCTGCGACTGGATTTCAACGAAAATACGATCGGCTGCTCGTCGGCCGTGCGGCGCGCGCTCGCGAAGCTGAGTTCTGCGTCGATTTCGGCCTACCCCGAGCAGGAAACCGTTCGGCGCAAAGCTGCGCGGCATTTTGGCGTGCGCCCGGGGGAGCTGTTGCTGACCAACGGCACGGACGAAGCACTCAGCCTGGTCGTGAACACGTTTGTCGAGCCCGGCGAAACCGTGCTGCTGGTCGAGCCAACCTACGCGATGTACCGGTTTTATTCCGAGCTTGCAGGCGCGCGAATCGCGGCACCGCGCTACGACGACGAGATGTGTTTCACGTGGAACAAAGTGCTGGCCGAGCTGCGGAAGGCGCCGCGCGTGTTCTTTTTGCCGAATCCCAATAGCCCGACCGGCAACCTTCTCTCAAAACCAGAATTGCAGCGAATCCTAAAAGCTGCTCCGCGCACGATGGTCGTGATCGACGAAGCGTATTTCGAATTTTCCGGCGTCACGGTGATTCCGTGGATCCGGCGGCACAGGAACCTGATCGTCACGCGCACGTTTTCGAAGACCTGCGGCCTCGCCGGGCTGCGCCTGGGCTGCATTTTCACGAACAGCGAGCTGGCTGCCACGATGCGGAAGGCGCAATCACCCTACCCCGTGAACGCGGCAGCTCTGGCTGCGGCCGAAGCGGCGGTCGCGGACCGCGCGTTTATCGCGCGAACCGTGCGTGCGGTGAAACAAAGCCGCGTGGAATTCACGCGTGGTATGGAAAAGTTCGGCGTGAAGTGTTTCCCGAGCGCAGGGAATTTTGTACTCGCTTATTTCGGCGAGCGCGCGAAGCCAATCGTGTTCGCGCTGGCGAGCAAGGGCATTCTCGTCCGCGACCGCTCAAGCGATTTCGGCGGAGAAGGCTACGTGCGCATCACGCTGGGCACCGTGGCACAGACGCGGCGCCTGCTGCGCGAATTGAAGGCGATCCTATGAGAAAAGCGGTGCTCGAAAGAATCACCAAGGAAACCGACATCCGTCTGAAGCTGAACCTCGATGGCCGCGGCAAATCGAAGATCACGACAGGCGTGCGATTCTTCGATCATATGCTCGAACAAATTGCGCGCCACGGTGGCATGGATCTCGACCTCGTGGCGCGCGGCGACCTGGAGGTGGACCAGCACCACACCGTCGAGGATGTCGGCATCGCGCTGGGCGAAGCGGTGAAAAAGGCCCTCGGTTCCAAGCGAGGAATTTTGCGCGCGGGATATTTTCTGATGCCCATGGACGATTGCCTCGCCGCCGCCGCGCTGGATTTTTCCGGCCGCGCCTACTGCGTCTGCAGCTTCAAGATCTCCGCCCCGCGCGTGGGCGATTTTCAGACCGAGCTGACGGAGGATTTTTTTCGAGCATTCGCGCACGCAGCCGCGGCCAACGTTCACCTGAAATTAGTGTACGGCCGCTCATCCCACCACCAGGTCGAATCCATCTTCAAAGCCTTTGCGAAGGCGCTGCGTTTCGCCGTCACGCGCGACAAGCAGCTGCGCCGCGTGCTGCCTTCCACGAAGGGGCTGCTATGAAAATCGCGATCGTGGATTACGGAGCGGGAAATTTGCCGTCGGTCGAGCGCGCCCTGGGGAAGCTCGGCGTCGAAACCGAGCGCGCCATCGAGCCGCCCCAGCTCGAATCAGCAGAAGCGATCGTGCTGCCGGGCGTAGGCCATTTTGCCGCGTTCGTGGCGGGGCTGCGCGAGCGCAATTTAACCGGGGCGCTGCGAGCCGCATTCGACGCGGGCAAGCCGATGCTCGGAATCTGCCTGGGATTGCAGGCCATGTTCGCGGCCAGCGACGAAGCGCCGGGAGACGCCGGCCTCGCATTTTTTCCTGAGCAGGTGCGCGCTCTACCGACGAACGTGAAATCACCGCACATCGGCTGGAACCAATTGCGGCAGACGCGCGAAAGCTCGTTGTTACGCGGGATCGCCAGCGACGCCTATTTTTACTTCGCGCATTCGTTCGCGGCGCCGGCCACCGCCGAGCCCACCGTAGCCGCGTGCGACCACGGTTTCCCGTTCGCAGCGGTGATCGAGCGCGGCAGCGTGCGCGGCGTGCAATTTCATCCCGAAAAATCCGGCGAGACCGGCGCGCAAGTCCTGCGCAATTTCGTGGAGTCGATTCAATGACTCTCGCCCGCAGAATCATTCCCTGCCTCGACGTCGACGCCGGCCGCGTCGTCAAAGGCATCGAGTTCGAAGGCCTCCGCGACATGGGCGATCCAGCCGAACTCGGCGCGCGCTACAACCGTGAAGGCGCCGACGAACTCGTCGTGCTCGACATCAGCGCGTCCGTCGAAGGCCGCGCCACTTTTCTCGACACGATTCGCCGCGTCGCCGAGCAGCTTAACATTCCACTTACCGCGGGCGGCGGCATCCGAAAAATGGAGGACGGCCGCGCCGTGCTGCGCGCGGGAGCGGACAAGGTGACGGTCAACACCGCCGCCGTCAAGCGCCCCGAACTGATCTCGGAACTGTCGCAGCAATTCGGCGCGCAGGCCGTGGTGCTCTCGCTCGACGTGAAGCGCAAGGGCGATTCGTGGGAAGCTTACACGCGCGGCGGCCGCGACGCGACCGGACTCGACGCCGCGAAGTGGGCTGCTGAGGCGGTTGAGCGCGGCGCCGGAGAAATTCTGCTCACGTCGATCGATCGAGACGGCACGTGCAGCGGATTCGATTGCGAGCTCACGGCAACAATCGCGCAGACGGTTCCCGTGCCGGTGATTGCCTCGGGCGGCGCAAGCACCTTCGAAGATTTTCTCGCCGTCTATACCGAAGGCCGCGCGGATGCGGCGCTCGCCGCGTCGATCTTTCATCAGGAAACGCGCTCAATCACCGCGATGAAAAAATTCCTCGCCGAGCGGGGCGTGCCGATCCGCCTGAGCCGCTGAACCGATGAGTGAGGTCCGAGCCGTCGCGTACAATCTCATCCAATGATCATTCCCTGCATCGATCTTCAAGGCGGCCAAGCCGTGCAGCTGGTGCGCGGCCGCCGCCGCGCTCTTGCCGTCGATGACGTCCTCGGCCTGCTCGACCGCTTTCGCGACTATCCCATCCTGCACGTGATCGATCTCGACGCGGCCTTGCGCACCGGCTCGAATGCGCGATGGATCGAGCGCCTCTGCCGTAGCTCCACAAGAGAAGTTCGCGTCGGCGGCGGCATTCGCACCGTCGCCGGTGCGGCGAAAATTCTGTCCTGGGGAGCGAAGAAAATCATCATCGGCAGCGCCGCATTTCGTGAAGGCAAAGTCGATCGCGAATTTCTCAGCGCCCTCGCAAAGCGCGTAGGCAAGCAGCAGGTGGTCGTAGCGATCGACACCGAAGGCGGTCACATCGTCGTCCGAGGC
Organism: uncultured Acidobacteriaceae bacterium; assembly: GCA_964563425.1. GTDB lineage: Bacteria > Acidobacteriota > Terriglobia > Acidiferrales > UBA7541 > Palsa-295. The sequence goes on from CAZLWY010000045.1 coordinate 60,318, forward strand.
TGGCGCGAAAAGCTCAAGCTGCGCCCCGCCGAAGTGATCCCCGATTTGGAGCCCCACTGCGGAGGTTTCCTTTCGACCTTCGTCGACAACGAAGGCACCATGAAAGGCACCGATCTCGGCTGGTTCCGTCAGCTCCACGATCTCACAAAATTACCCATCACCGCCGCCGGCGGCATCCGGACCATGCGCGAGGTCAAAGCCCTCGAAAGGGCCGGAATGGACGCCGCGGTGGGCATGGCGATCTATACGGGCGTCCTGGCCTCGGGCAAGACCGGGCTGGGCCGCAAGCGCAAAAAACGAGCTTAACGCGGCCTGCCCGGTCGGTCCCCGAATCCCGACCTGTACCACACCATTACAGGCCCCAGGGAAGGCTCTCCGTAGGGCAATGATACTCAATATCTTAGGGGCTGGCCTGTACCGAAGTACAGGTTTGCAACCTGAACTTTGGTACCAGTCGATTGAGAATCCTGTTCTATGGGCCGGTGCGCCCCCGCCCCGTACCTTTGTGTTCGTCAGCAGCTGTCTGGCGACAGGCTCCGACCGCAAGGGGCTCTTATAACGGGGGAAACCAAGATGCAAACTGAGGGAATCCGCAAAGCCGCACTGAGCCTGATTATTGTCCTGGCCACTTCGCTAAGCTTCTGCCGTCCGCTCGCAGCCCAGCACCTCATCACCAACCTGCCGCACTTCACCGAATCGGGCGAAAACCCGGTCAGTTTCATGCGCCCGCACTATACAGTCTTCACGCCCGACCCGTCCGCCGAGGCTGCTACCACGCCCGGCGCGCCGCCGACCACGGCCTTCAGCCCGACTGAGATTCGCCACGCATACGGCTTCGACCTGGTCAGCAATCAAGGCGCGGGACAGACGATCGGGATTGTGGACGCCTACGACGATCCGAACGCAGAAGGCGATCTCGGCGTGTTCGACCAGCAGTACGGCCTCGCCGCCTGCACCAGTTCCAACGGCTGCTTCCGCAAGGTGTACTCCACCGGCAAAGCTCCGGTCCCGAACGCGAACTGGGCCATGGAAATCGCGCTCGACGTGGAGTGGGCGCACGCCATCGCCCCGAAAGCCACGATCGTGCTGGTCGAAGCCCCGTCGAACAGCCTCAGCGACCTGGTGAACGGCGCAGTGGTAGCCGTCCGTAACGGCGCCTCGGTCGTGTCCATGAGCTGGACCGTCTCGGAATTTTCCTCCGAATCGAGCATGGACAAGAATTTCGTCAGCAACGGCGTCACGTTTCTCGCAGCCTCGGGCGACGCCGGCACGGGCGTCGCGTACCCCGCCGCATCGCCGGACGTGATCGGCGTGGGCGGCACTTCGCTGACGCTCACCGCGAGCGGCGCCTACCAGAGCGAGACGGCGTGGAGCGGCAGTGGCGGCGGGCTCAGCGTTTACGAGCGCGAGCCGTCGTTCCAGGCGCAACTGCCCATCGCCAACGATTCGCGTGGCTATCGCGGCAGCCCGGACGTCTCCTACAACGGAAATCCCGGCACGGGCTACGCCGTCTATAATTCGATGGGCGTCAGCGGCTACTCCGGCTGGTTCCAGGTCGGCGGCACCAGCGCCGGCACCCCGCAGTGGGCTGCGCTCGTGGCCATCAGCAATTCCCTGCGAGTGGCCGCGCGGAAATCGAATCTTTCCAGCACGGACACCACGTTCTACACGGTCGCAAAGTCGGCGCTAAGCTCCGATTTCCACGCCGTGAACTCGGGCACGAACGGCTCTTGCGGCACGATGTGCACTGCCGGCGCCGGGTATGACTACGTCACCGGCCTCGGCACGCCGCAAGCCAGCGCGCTGATCGCCGCACTGGTAGCCCAGAAGTAAGCCCCGACGAAGCAACGGATCGCGGCCAGCTTCTCTCAGAAAACGGTCCGCCTGCCCCACCGCAGACGGGCCGTTTCACGTGGCGCCGATTTTTCCGAAGACCTGTCGAAGACTCGTGAAGGAACCCTTGCTCGTTGCCATCGACATGGCCGAAATCACCCTGACGTAGTCACCTATTCTTGTCCCACCTTTGATTTTTCGTTACACCGCACACGCCTGCCCGTCGCGCGAGTTCGCCCCATGGTGTATAGTTTTTGAAGGCGCGGCCATCGTATACGCCAGGTTGCAATCGCATCGGGCCACTTCGAATTGCTTTGCGCCGTTTTCTCCCAAGACATGAAAAAGCCATTGCAGGTAATGAAATTCGGCGGTACGTCCGTGGGCGACGCAGCCTGTATCACGCGCGTGGCTCAAATTGTACGCGACGCTGCGGCCGAAGGCCCGATCGTCGCGGTCGTTTCGGCGATGAGCGGTGTCACCAATCGCCTGATCGAATCAGCGAGTCTTGCCGCGGCGGGCGAACTCAAGCTCGCGGAAACCGTGTTCGCGTCGCTACGCCAGCAGCACGAAACGGCGCTGGGCGCGCTGATCCAGGACGAATTCAAGCGTAAGCAGGTCTCGACGTGCCTGGCGAAAATTTTCGATGAAGGCGAGCGTCTTTGCCGGGGCACCGCGCTGCTCCGCGAACTCACTCCGCGCACGCTCGATGCGATTTCCTCTCTCGGCGAGCGGCTATCGGCGCCCATGGTGTCCGGCGCGCTCACCGAACTCGGTAGCCGCAGCGAACCTGTCGAAGCCACCGAATGCATCGTCACCGACGCCGTGCACAACGGTGCCGATCCGCGCATGGACGAGACGCGCGAGCATTGCGAAAAACGCCTGCGACCGCTGCTGGATCAGGGGATTGTGCCGATCGTCACGGGATTTATCGGCGCCACGGCCGATGGCGTGCTCACCACGCTCGGCCGCGGCGGCTCCGATTACTCGGCCACGATTTTGGGCGCGGCGCTGGGCGCGGCGGAAGTGATTATCTGGACCGATGTCGACGGCGTGATGACCGCGGATCCGCGACTGGTTCCCGAGGCGCGCACGATCGCGGAGATTTCCTATCGCGAGGCCAGCGAGCTCGCGTATTTCGGCGCGAAGGTGCTGCATCCGAAAACGCTTCACGCGGTCTCGCAGGCGAAGATTCCGGTTTGGATCCGCAACAGCTTCGCGCCCGAGCGTACGGGAACGAAAATCACCCCGCGCGGCCGCACCAACGGTGGCGGCGTGAAAGCCTTGACCGCGATTCGTGACGTGGCGCTGATTACCGTGGGTGGCCCGGGAATTGTCGGCTTGCCGGACGTGGTCGGCCGCACCTTCTCCACGACGGCGGAAGTCCATGCCAACATCCTGCTGATTTCTCAATCGTCGTCGCAGAACGATATCTGCTTCATCGTGGCCGCGCCGGACGCCAAGCGCACCGTCGAAGCGCTGCGCAAGGAGTTCGCGCAGGACGTCGCCCACGAAAAGGTCGAGCACATCACCGTGGACACCACGATCGCGATCGTCGCCGTTGTGGGCGAAAACATGCGCGGCACTCCAGGCGTCGCCGGGCGCACGCTCAGCGCCGTCGGCCGTGACAATGTGAACATCATCGCCATCGCACAGGGCTCGTCGGAATCCAATATTTCCTTTGTCGTCTCGGAAAAAGAAATGAAGGCGGCGCTGGCGGCGACGCACCGCGAGTTCGGGCTGGCGGGAGCGAAAGCCAAGGTTTCCTGAAATGACGGAGAAGACCGCGCGCGCAACGGAAAAGGCCGTGCAGCGCTGCATCGACGCGGCCTGCGGTGCTGGCTTTGGCCTGCGCGAGCGCATCTACGTCTGCCCGCGCTGCGGCGGCACACTCGAAATAGAAGCTCACCCGCAGGTGTTGCGCAAAGCGACCGGCGATCCAGCTTCGTTGCGCAAGCGTTGGGCGGCGCGCTCTGGCTCGCACGATCCCATCGACGGGAGCGGTGTCTGGCGCTATCGCGAACTGTTGCCGTTTGATGAGCCCATTCCCTTCGTCACACTTTTTGAAGGCAACACCCCGCTTTATCACGGTCCGCGCTCGGCAAGATATTGCGCGCTCGACGATCTGCGGCTGAAGCATCAGGGCTGCAATCCCACCGGCTCGTTCAAAGATACGGGCATGAGCGCGGCCATCACGCAGGCCGTGGTGCTCGGCGCGAAAACAGCAGTTTGCGCGAGCACGGGGAACACCTCCGCGAGCCTGGCTGCTTACGCGGGGCGCGCCGGATTGCAGGCCGCGGTGCTGCTGCCGCGCGGGCAAATCAGCGCGGGAAAATTGGCGCAGTCGCTCGACTACGGCGCGCTGGTCTGCGAGATCGACGGAAATTTCGATGACTGCATGCGCCTGATCCAGGAACTGGGCGACGATCCGTCCATCTATGTCGCGAATTCGATCAACCCGTTTCGCATCGAGGGGCAAAAAACCGTCGCATTCGAACTCATGGAACAGTGCCTGTGGCAGGTGCCCGATCACATCGTTGTGCCCGGCGGCAACATGGGCAACAGCTCCGCGCTCGGCAAAGGATTTCAAGAGCTGCTCGATCTGGGATTGATCAATCGCCTGCCGAAATTGAGCGTGATCCAGGCGGAAGGCGCGGCGCCCGTTGCGCGGCTGTTCGCCACGCTCGATATTCAGCAGGCCGAAGGCGGAGACAATTTGCCCGCCGCCATGGCGCCCGTGGAAAATCCGCGCACGCTTGCCACCGCCATCAAAATTGGCGCGCCCGTATCGTGGAAGAAAGCATTGCGCGCGGTCCTGCGCTCGGGCGGCGAGGTGATCGCCGTGACCGAGCAGGAAATCGCCGACGCGAAGGCCATGATCGGCCGCGACGGCATCGGATGCGAGCCGGGCTCGGCTACGACCGTGGCGGGAATCAAGAAACTCGTCGCCGCAGGGAAAATTCGCGCGGATGAAAACGTGATTGCGGTGCTGACCGGCCACATGTTGAAAGATACGGACTACGTAAGCCAGTATCATCACGGCACCCTGGCCCTCGATACCGGCGCGCAACAGGGCTCGTCACCGCAGCCAATTCACGGCGCGTTTGCGAACACGCCCGCGCGTGTGGCCGCCAATAAATCTGCGATACTCTCTGCGATGGAAAAGCGCCGGTAGCGGCGCTTCGCGATCTGTCGACTTAAATGACCTCCGCCCGGCAAAGCTCGTTTGAGGTTCGTGTCCCCGCTTCCACTGCGAATATGGGCGCGGGATTCGACTGCCTGGGTCTCGCGCTGGAAATGTATCTGAGCGTCCGAGCCACCGTGCTTTCCAAACCCGGCGGTCGCGCGCGTGTTCGCGGCCGCGGCGTGCATGGCACGGCGGAGCTGCCCAGCGATCCCGACCAAAATTTGATTGCCCGCGCCATGCGCTTTACCGCCGACCGCGAGGGATTTTCGCTGCCGCGCGTGCGCATCGCGGTGCAGAACGAAATTCCCGTCGCCGGCGGCCTGGGCAGCAGCGCCGCGGCCACCGTCGCCGGCATTGCACTGGGATTTGCGGCTACCGGCCGCCCGGTTAACAAAGACGCGACGCTGCGTTATGCCACCGAGATGGAGGGCCACCCCGACAACGTCGCCGCCGCGCTGCTGGGAGGAATGGTCGTCACCTTCAGCCGTTCCGACGGTTCGGTGGTGGCAGTGCGCAAGGACTGGCCGAAGGTGATTCGCCTGATCGTAGTGACGCCCAACGTGAAACTGGAAACGAAAAAATCGCGCGCCGTGCTGCCGGTCAGCGTGCCGCGCGCCGACGCCGTCTTCAATCTGCAACGGTCCGCGCTTTTCGTCGCTGCGCTCGACGATCGCCGCTACGATCTATTGTGGGACGCCATGCAGGACCGCCTGCACCAATCCGCGAGGCAAACGCTCATTCCCGGTCTGGCCGAAGCACTGGCACTTCCGCGTATGCCGGGTCTGCTGGGAATCGCGCTTAGCGGGGCCGGCCCCAGCGCCATTGCGCTGGCTACCGGACGCTACGACGAAATTGGGAAAGCCATCGCGCGCTGCTTCGAAAAACACAACATGGCGCCGACGATCCGCCATCTGGAAGCCGCGCAGGAAGGCCTTAGCTCCACGCAGAAGTATGGCCCCCTGAAGTAACGGGCCGCCCGGGTCACGCGGCCGCCGTCAGGCGGCGCGCTCAGGCCTTGCGCATCCTGCGCACAGCAGCGACCGCAAAAACCGCAACCAAAAACAACAATCCAGTGGCGAGCAACACGCCCGATCCAGGTTCCGGAACCGTGACCGGGGGCGTCGGGGTATGAGACGTTGGTACTCCGCCCACGATTGGATAAACCGGCGGCGGAATAATTCCGCCTCCCGGCGGCGACCCGGACGAACCGGGTGCACCGAGCCCGCCGCCCAGGGGTGGAATCAGCGGAAACCCAGGCGACGGCGGGTAATTTCCGGCGAAAAGGATCGGCGCCTCGGGCGCAGCCAGCACCTCCAGCGAAGGCTGCTCGGCCGAAACCGGCGCCACGGCAGTCGCCGACAATCGATTTCCGCACCGTGTCCGCGCCTCATGCGCTCCATCGGAAATCAGCTTCTCGCCCTTGTGAATCACCAGCGCTCTCGTGGTCCAAAAAACGCGGTCGCCCAGGCGGTAGGAGACATACATGGGGCGATCCGCAGCCTGACGCACAACATGCGCGTTCTCGAGGTTGAAATCCGCGTAGTGCGCGGCCACCACCGGATCATGAAGAAGGGCGGTTCTCAGCTCTTGCGCGTTTACTGCACCGCCCGGGATCACGGAATAGGGGTAGAGAGGCCGGCCTTGCAGAGTGCGGCCTGCTGCGATATCGGAGCTTGCGCCGTCGTTCGCGTTAGCGGACGCCAAGGTAGCGCCTGCCTGCGCTTGCATGGCCCTCGCGGCGTGCTCCCAGAGGATGCGATGGCGCACCTGAAAAGTCAGCTGCGTGGCAAGTGCGGCGCACACCAGCGCCACAATATAGACCGACGCCGAAACACAAATTCTACTGCGCACGATGCCCCCTACGGATTTGACGGGTGAAATCCAATGCCCCTGGGCGAGGCGGGCGGACTTGCCCGCATACTCTAGTGCAAATGCCGTGCCAGGTACCAGCACTGATTCCATGTGCCACGGTCCGTCCGAGGAAGGTATTGCACGGGCAGGAGGGAGTTCTATTACCAGTAATGTGCAACTATTTTCGCTGCCGCGGCCAGGTGGGGAGCCCACTTAGGGTGCGGGCAAGGTGCCTTCTGTTGCATCCTGCGGCCGTGTCGACAGAGGCTCGGGGCCCTTAAGTGACTGTGTTTAGCGGACTTGTGTGGTGCGGGAGAGGCGCAGGCGCGAGCTCTGCCGCAATTCCTTATGCCAATTCCAGAACATCACGCCCAGCGCGGCCAGCGGACCAAAAACGCAGAAAATCGCACCCAAGGCGATCACGCTCAACAGGAGAAACATGGTCAAGGTAGCGGACATTTGACTCTCCTCATTTCGACGGCAGCCACGCCGTGGGCCGAGATTCTGGCGTGGACCGAAATTCTTTGAAGTTTCTTAATTTAAATAACTTGCAGCGGTTTCTGCGGGAATCGCTGCGGTTTGTTTGGCGGCCGCTCGAACTGCCAGCGTCTCCGACATGTATAGTTAGAGAATGTGCAAGAAGCTTGCCAAGCGATCGAAATCCCCCGGGTGAAGCGCCTATCCAGGCCGGCGACCGTGGTTGCCGCACGCGCCGCCACGCCCCGGCCGACAGGTATACGATGTTCGGAGAGTCGCCCGCGTTACAGGGAAATTCATCACTAGACAAAATCGTGCTGGCCGATCCGGGAATCGAGCCCCCTGCGCGGCAGACGAGTCACGCCGGGCGCTCGCGGGACGCCTCAGGCGTTCCGTACGGTACAATAGGAGGGATGAAACGGAGGAACCCTCGCAGGGAGCGCGCACGTCTTATTTGACGTACCTTTAAAAGAGTTTTTGGGAGCTCAGAACAGATGTGGATTGTTCGACTGGCGTTACGCCGTCCTTACACCTTCGTAGTTGCCTCGATTCTGATCCTGATCCTGGGCGTGGTCTCGATCGTCCGCACCCCGGTGGACATTTTCCCCAATATCGACATTCCCGTGATCGTTGTGGCGTGGCAGTACACCGGATTGTCGCCCGAAGAGATGTCCAATCGCGTCGTTTTCAATTACGAACGGTCGCTGACCACCACTGTCAACGACATTGAACACATCGAATCGCAATCGCTGGCCGGCGTGGCCATCGTGAAAATCTATTTCCACCCGAACGTGCAGATCGCGAACGCCGTAGCGCAGGTGACGGCGATCAGCCAGAGCACGGTACGGCAGCTCCCGCCGGGTATCACGCCGCCGTTCATCATTACCTACAACGCCTCGTCGGTTCCCATCCTTCAGCTCGGCCTTTCGGCGCCGCAATTGAACGAGCAGCAACTGGCCGACATGGGGCAGAACTTCATCCGCACGCAGCTCGTTACCGTGAACGGCGTGGCCATTCCATATCCCTACGGCGGGAAGCAGCGGACCGTCATGGTTGACCTCAACACGGCCGCCATGCAGTCCAAAGGCGTCTCGCCTCTCGACGTCGTCAACACGATCAACCTGCAAAACCTGATTCTTCCCGCGGGCACGGCCAAGATGGGATCGTTTGAATACCAGGTTGACATGAACGGTTCACCGCAAACCGTCGCGGAGATGAACGACCTGCCGGTCAAAACCGTCGGCAACTCGACGATCTACGTTCACGACGTCGGATACGTGCGCGATGGTTTCGTGCCGCAAACCAACATTGTCCGCGTCGATGGCGCTCGCTCGGCGCTGATGTCCATCCTGAAGTTGGGCGACGCTTCCACGCTCGATGTAATTAACGGCATCAAGAAAATGCTGCCGTCGGTCGAGGCGTCCCTTCCCGAGCATGTGGATATCAAGGCGCTCTCGGATCAGTCCATATTTGTACGGGCGTCGATCAGCGGCGTGGTGCGCGAAGGTGTGATCGCGGCCTGCCTCACTGGGTTCATGATCCTGGTTTTCCTCGGCAGCTGGCGCAGCACTTTGATCATCGCGGTTTCGATTCCGCTCTCCGTACTCACATCGCTGATCGTGATGAGCGCCCTGGGCGAGACGATCAACATCATGACGCTTGGCGGCCTGGCGCTCGCCGTGGGAATTCTGGTCGACGACGCTACCGTCGAGGTCGAGAACATCAACCGCAATCTTGATCAAGGCAAAGAAATTACGCAGGCGATTCTCGATGGCGCATCGCAAATCGCTGTACCCGCGCTGGTTTCCACGTTTGCGATCTGCATTGTGTTCGTACCGATGTTTTTCCTGACGGGCGTGCCGAGATACCTGTTCGCGCCGCTGGCCGAAGCCGTGGTGTTCGCCATGCTCGCGTCCTATCTTCTGTCGCGGACGCTTGTGCCCACGATGGCGCGATTCCTGCTGGTCGAGCAAACCGAGGAAGAACGCCGCGAGAAAACCAAAAGCTCCCGAAATTATTTCGTGCGGACGCAGGAACGGTTCGAGACCGGATTCGAAGCCTTCCGCGAGCGCTATCACCGCCTGCTCGAATCCGCTATCAACCACCGCCAAATGTTCGTCGTCGTATTTCTCTCCTTCTGCGTTCTGTCCTTTGTTCTGGTTCCGCTCGTGGGCCAGGACTTTTTCCCCAGCGTCGACAGCGGCGAATTCAAGCTGCACATGCGCGCGGCCACCGGCACGCGAATCGAGGAGACCGCCGATATCGCCGACCGCATCGAGCAGGATATTCGCAGGGTCATACCCGCGTCGGAGCTGGGCCCGATTATCGACAACATCGGCCTGCCGTACAGCAACTTAAATCTGGCTTACAGCACTTCGGCGCCGATCGGGCCAGGCGATGCGGATATCCAGGTGGAGCTCACGCCGAAACATCATCCGACGGAAAAATACGTCAACCAACTTCGTTCGCGTCTGGCGACGGATTTCCCCGGTGTTACCTTCTACGAATTGCCCGTCGACATCGTCACCCAGATTCTGAATTTCGGTTTGCCCGCCCCGCTCGATATCCAGGTGGTTGGGCGTAATCTGGCGGGCAATCGCGAGTTTGCCGAAAACCTGATGAATCAGCTGAAATTCGTTCCGGGAACGGTCGATTTCCGCATCCAGCAGCCATTCAACTATCCGAAGCTGCATCTCGATGTGGACCGCACCAAGGCCAACCAAATCGGGTTCACCCAGCGCGACGTAGCGCAGAACCTGCTGATCGCGCTGAGCGGCAGCTTCCAGACCGCTCCTTCGTTCTGGCTCGATCCGCTCACCGGCGTGAGCTACAACGTGCAGACGCAGACACCGCAATACGGCGTCACGAGTCCGCAGGATCTGGAAAATATTCCCATCAACAATGGAGCGAACGCAGGCGGGATTCCGCAGATTCTGGGCGGTGTCGCATCGTTCCGCCGCGGCGCGGAAATGGGCGTGGTCACGCATTACAACATTCAGTCTGCGATCGACATTTTTGGCAACGTGGAAGGCCGCGATCTCGGCGGCGTTGCGCGCGACATGCAGAAGATCATCGACGAAAACGCGAAATATCTGCCCCCCGGATCGCAGGTCGTCGTCCGCGGGCAGATTCAGACCATGAACGCATCGTTCGTGGGCCTGCTGGCCGGCCTCGGATTTTCGATCGTCCTCGTGTACCTGCTGATCGTGGTCAATTTTCAGTCCTGGCTTGATCCGTTTATCATTCTCATGGCGCTCCCTGCGGCGCTTGCGGGCATCGTTTGGTTCCTGTTCGTTACCGGGACCACCATCAGCGTCCCGGCGCTGACCGGCGCGATCATGTGCATGGGCGTTGCGACTTCGAACAGCATTCTTTTGATCAGTTTTTCGAAGGAGCAATTACAGGCCGGAAAGACTCCCGCGGAGGCCGCGCTCACAGCCGGATTCACCCGTTTCCGGCCCGTGTTGATGACGGCTCTGGCCATGATCATCGGCATGCTGCCCATGTCGCTGGGCCTGGGTGAAGGCGGCGAGCAGAACGCTCCCCTGGGGCGCGCGGTCATTGGCGGGCTGTTGTTTGCCACCGGCGCTACGCTCTTTTTCGTTCCGGTCGTCTTCGCGGTGGTGCACAGCTGGCATCGCGGAGATGGAACAATGAAAGCTTCCGCGTGAAACTACAGCATAGGTAAAGTCGTCTAATGTATTCGGTTTGAAATACGATCGAGGAATCGATGACCCATCCCGACAACACGGGGAACGCAACTCCAGGCGCGCAGCAGCCGGCTAGCAGGCGCACCGGCCTCTGGATCATCCTCGCGCTGCTCGTTATCGCCGCGATCGTGGTTGCCGGTGTGCTCCCGCGTCTGCATGCGCGCGCGGCGCTGAAGGATCGCACCAACGATCTCGCGGTCCCCACCGTCAACGTGATGCATCCCAAACTGGGCGCGCCGCAGACGGAAATCATCCTTCCGGGAAATATTCAGGCCTTCACCGATTCGCCGATCTACGCTCGCACCAACGGATACCTGAAGAAATGGTATGTCGATATCGGTGGCCGCGTGAAACTGGGCCAGCTGCTGGCCGATATCGAAACACCGGAAGTGGATCAGGCGCTGGACCAGGCGCGCGCGGACCTGAACACCGCGCAGGCGAATTACCAGCTTTCGGAGATCACCGCCAAGCGCTACGAGGACCTGCTGAAAACGGACTCGGTCTCAAAGCAGGACGTGGACAACGCGCACGGCGATTTCGAGGCCAAGAAGGCCACCGTCGATTCGGCCGCAGCCAACCTGAAGCGCCTGGAAGAATTGCAGGCCTTCGAGAAAATTTACGCGCCGTTTGACGGCGTGATCACCGCGCGCAATACCGACGTGGGACACTTGATCAACTCGGGCGCGGGCGGCCCTGCGGCCGAGCTTTTCCACATTGCGGCGATTCGGACGCTGCGTGTCTACATCAACGTTCCACAGCAATATTCGCAGGCGGCCAAGGCGGGAATTCTGGCGAATCTCACGCTGCAGGAATTCCCCGGGCGGAAATTTCCTGGCAAGCTGGTACGCACCGCCGATGCCATTGATCTCGCGTCGCGCACGCTGCTCGTCGAAGTTGATGTGGACAATGCCAGCGGCGAGCTGCTGCCCGGCGCGTACGCCGAAGTGCATTTGGAGGTGCCGTCGGGAGTGCCC
>CAZLWY010000046.1:0-14309 GCA_964563425.1 uncultured Acidobacteriaceae bacterium
GAATACTATTGCGCGTTGGGCCGATTCTCGCGGGTCGATGTTACAGGACCAGGTGAATCGTTTGTTCGAAGACAGTTTTACCCGCGACCGCTCGGGTCATGCAGAGCTGGCAACCTGGTCGCCAGCCGTAGACATTTACGAAACCACGAATGAATTGGTCGTAAAAGCCGACCTGCCGGACCTTCGCGACGAGGATATCGACATCCGCGTCGTCAACAATACCTTGACCATCCGCGGCGAGCGGAAATTCGAGAAGGACGTCAAGGAAGACAATTGCCTCCGAATCGAACGCGCCTACGGTCCGTTCATGAGGAGCTTTTCCCTGCCGAACACCGTCAGCTCGGAGAACATTCGAGCCGATTATCGCAACGGCGTGCTGACCCTGCATATGGCCAAGCGTGAAGAATCCAAGCCGAAGCAGATCAAGATCAGCGTCGCAGCAAGCGCCAAGTAGTTTACCCATATCGCGCGCACGGGGCCGAAGCTGCCCCGTGCGGACGATCAAGGAGGCAGCAGTGATCGAACACAAGGAAATATCTAGGGACGATATTGCTCAGCGAGCGTACGAGCTTTATGTCCAGCGCGGCGAGAATACTGGGAAGGACGTCGAGGACTGGATCCGAGCGGAGAAAGAGTTGGGCGCCGAGGCGGACGTTACGCCGACAAGGACGATGGCCGCACAAGCAGGCCACAGCAATTGACGCGCGGGAAGTTTGGGGGGGGCGGGGTCATTCCGCCCTTCATCCGGCGCTCGAATCGGTGAAAAACGCCACGCCGCACAGGGGGTCCGGCTGATCCAGGCCGAATACTTCATGTCTAACTTCGCGACCGTTCGCGAAAATGGCGCGCGTATTTCGACGGGCGTTGTGTTCCGGTTGTAAGGAACGAGCGCTTCGTTTCGCCCCGGGGGTCGGCGGTTTGCGCCGGCCCCTTTTTCTTGGGGGATACGGGCAGTTGAATCAGCTTCCGCCGATTCGATGATTTGACAGGAAAGCAGGCTCACCATAGTATCGATTTCTTGCGGTTCCGCTGCGGATACTGCTGATAGCTGATGAATCCAACGAGCGCGGCGAAGGACAAGCCTAAGTTTTATCTGACTACGCCGATTTACTATGCGAACTCGCGTCCGCATGTGGGGTCAGCGTACACGACCATCGTTTGCGATGCGATTGCGCGTTACAAGCGGATGTGCGGGTACGACGTGGCGTACCTGACCGGCACGGACGAACACGGCGTGAACATCGAGCGCGCGGCGGAAGCGAAGGGCATCACGCCGCAGCAGCTGGTGGACGCGAACGAGGCTATTTTTCGCGATTTGTGGAAGCTGCTGGGGATTACCCATACGGATTTTATCCGCACGACTTCTGCGGAGCACGCGCGGGCCGTGGAGAAGCTGGTGACGCGGACGCTGGAGCTCGATCGCGGACGGCTGGAGGCCGAGAAGGCGATCTACAAGGCGCAATACGAGGGGCGCTACTGCATTTACGACAATCTTTATGTGAGCGATACGCCGGAGCCGGCGAAATGTCCGACATGCGGGCGCGACGCAGAGCTGATTTCCGAGGAAAATTATTTTTTCAGGCTTTCCACTTACCAGGGAAAGCTGCTGGAGCTCTACAAGAGCCAGCCGCAGTTCGTACAGCCGGATTTCCGGTTGAACGAGGTGCGCAGCTTCGTCGAGAGCGGGCTGAAGGATGTGTCGATCAGCCGGAAGACGATCAAGTGGGGCATTCCATGGCCGGGCGATCCGGAGCATGTTTTTTACGTGTGGTACGACGCGCTGACAAGCTACATGAGCGGGATCGGATACGCGAGCGAGAACAGGAAACGGCAGGATGAGTTCGCCAAATTCTGGCCGGCCGATCTGCACATGATCGGAAAGGAAATTATCCGGTTTCACGCCGTCTACTGGCCGGCGTTCCTGATGGCGGCCGACTTGCCGCTGCCGAAGCAGATTTTTGCGCACGGATGGCTACTCTTCGAGCAGGAAAAGATGAGCAAGTCGAAGGGCAACGTGGCGTATCCGGAGCCGATCGTGCGCGTGCTGGGGAACGACGCGCTGCGGTATTACCTGCTGCGCGAGGTGGTGTTCGGGCAGGACGGGAATTTTTCGCGCGAAGCGCTGATCACGCGGTACAACGCGGATCTGGCGAACGGGCTGGGCAACCTGGCGAGCCGGACGCTGACGATGATCGAGAAATATTTTGGCGGCGAGGTGCCGGCAATCCCCGCTGAGGCGGATCAGAACGAAAGCGTACAACAGGTGGCGAGCGCGGCGCGGGCGGCTGTGGAGCAGCATATGGCCGCGTACAATTTTTCGGGCGTGGTGCAGGCGATCTGGGGGCTGATCGCGGCGGTAGATCAGTACATTGCGGACGCGAAGCCGTGGAAGCTCGCAGAATCGACCGAGCCGGGCGCGAAGAGACAGCTTGGGGCGGTGCTTTGGACGGCAGGGCAGGCGCTGCGCTTCGTGGCTGTCCTGGCGCATCCTTTTATTCCGGAATCGACGCAGCAGCTTTGGTTGCGGCTGGGGCAGACGGGATCGGTGGCGGATCAGAGGATCGATTCGCTCGGATGGGGAATGTTGGGATCGGGCGAGAAAGTTGGGAAGGCGGAGGCGCTGTTTCCTCGAGCCGACGCGAAGGAAATTTCGGAAAGGATTGACGCGATGGAAAATGAGATTCGGAATCCCGCGGCTCAACCGGCGGCGGTAGCTTCCACACCGACTGCAGCGCCTTCTGCAGCCGCTCCTGCGCCCGCCGGTGGGAAAATCACGATTGATGATTTTGCGAAGGTGGAGTTACGCGTGGGGCAGATCCAATCGGCCGAGAGGATTCAGGGCGCGGACAAATTGCTGAAGCTGATGGTCGATATTGGCGATGAGGTGCGGCAGGTTCTAGCGGGGATTGCGATGGGGTATGCGCCCGAAGAGTTGGTTGGGCGCAAGGTCGTGTTGGTGGCGAATCTGGCGCCCCGGAAAATGCGGGGGTTGGAGTCAAACGGGATGCTTCTGGCAGCTTCGGCAGGAGCGGATGGGAAGCCCGTGCTGTGTACGTTTGCTGAGGATATTCCGCCGGGCGCAAAGGTGAAGTAGGCGTTCGGGATTGCTCGCCGGGCGCGGTTGGTTTTTGTCGCAGCTCCCCCACCGCAGGGTCGAAAGCGAGCTTGACCCCAGCCTTTTACCGGGGTCCAAAGGCTTCATTCCTCGGGAGGGCTGAGCTAGCTACCGCTACCTACGGTTTCATTTTCATAGCGAAGTCCACGATCGAGCGGATGGCTATGCCTGTGGGCCCCTTGGCTAGCCAGGGGCGGCCTTCGTCAATCCAGCAGGTGGAGGCGATGTCGAGGTGAATCCACGGCGTGTCTTCGGCGAATTCCTTGATGAACCAGGCGCCAGTGCTGGCGCCGCCGCCTTTGCCGCTGCCGGTGTTGCGGATGTCGGCGATTTCGCTTTTGATCATCTGCTGATATTCCTCGTCCATGGGCATGGGCCACATTTTTTCACCGGCGGATTTCGTGCTTTCGAGAAACGTGTCGAGATATTCGCGGGGTACGCCAAAGGCGCCGACGTGGACGTTGGAGAGCGCGACTTCGATGGCGCCGGTTAGAGTGGCGGCATCGATCAGGTGCGTGGCGCCCAGCTTGCGGGCGTAGAAAACGCCGTCGGCGAGGATCAGGCGGCCTTCGGCGTCTGTATTGATCACTTCGATGGTCTTGCCGGACATGGCGACCTGGACGTCGCCGGGTTTTTGGGCGCGGCCGCCCGGCATGTTTTCGGTGGCGGGGATCACGGCGATCACCGGGATCGCGGGTTTGAGCGCGGCGATGGCGCGCATGGCGCCGAGCATGGTGGCGCCGCCGCCCATGTCGTACTTCATTTTTTCCATGTTGTTCGCGGGCTTGATGGAGATGCCGCCGGTGTCGAAGGTGACGGCTTTGCCGACGAGGCCGAGCACTGGGGCGTCCGGCGCGGGATTTCGCGGCGTGTAACGCAGGACGATCACGCGGGGCGGTTCAATGCTTCCCTGGGCAACGCCGATCAGGGCTCCCATTTTCAGCTCAGCGATTTTGCGCTCATCGAGGATTTCGATTCCGAGGCCGGCTTCCTTGGCCATGGCTTCGGCGCGCGCGGCGAGAATTCGCGGCGTGAGTTTATTGGATGGCTCGACGATGAGGTCGCGGGCGAAATTCATCGAATCGCCGATCGTGCGGCCGTCAGCGATGGCAGCTTTCAGGTCCGCATTGGAATCGAATCCGGCGAGGCCGACCGAGACGATTTCGCGATCTTTTTTGTCGGTGTGATATTTGTTGGACTCGAAGTCGGCGACGATCAGGCCTTCGACCACGACTTGCGCCGCACCTTCGCCGTTTTCGCCTTCGCGCGTGAGGAAGACGAATTTTTTCACGCCGCGCGCTTTCAGCTGCCGCAGCGCCGTGCCGGCGATCTTGCGCAGGTCGGAAACCTGGAACTTCGCCGGCTTTCCTGCCCCGATCAGCAGAAGCTTTTGGGCCGCTAAGCCATCGGGAAAGTGCAGCAGCAGGACCTCGAGCGGCTTCCCGGTGATTTCGCCGTTCGCAGCGAGCGCGGCGAGGCGGCCGTTCATGGCACGGTCGATTTCTCTCAAGACTCCGTCGAATTTGTCGTCCTTGTCGAAAACGTAGGTTACGAGCGCGTCAGTTTCCACCGAAGCGTACGGCTGAATCTCAATGTTGATCTGCATGTCTCCCTTTCGAATGTTCGTTCCAAGTTAGCGGCGCCGCGAGTGGGAAATGGCTTCGTCCGCTTCGCGCTTGGCTTCCTTTCGGCGTTCAGATTCGCGGCGGTCGTGGAATTTCTTGCCTTTGCCAACGGCGAGTTCACATTTTGCCAGCCCGTCGCGGAAATAGATCTTCAGCGGCAACACGGTCATGCCCTTTTGCTGGATGCTGGCGTCGAGTTTTTCGATTTCTCTGCGGTTGAGCAACAGCTTGCGCCTTCGCAGAGGATCGTGGTTACGAGATCCACCGGGCCGATATTCCGGTATATGGCAGTTTACCAGCCAGGGCTCTCCGGCGCGAATTTCGGCGTAGGATTCGCGGATGGACGCCTTGCCTTCGCGGAGGGTTTTGACCTCGGTGCCGACGAGGACGATGCCGGCCTCGAACTTGTCGAGAAGCTCGTAGTTGTAGCCGGCGGCGCGGTTTTGGGCCACGATCTTGTTGTTTTCGCGTTGCGCTTTTCTTTCGGCTGCTTTCATGCGGTGAACATCATAGCTGCCGCGCGCAACCGGCTGCAAGGCAGCGAACGCAGCCGGTTTCTCAGCTTTTCTCACATACTGCCGTAATGTGGGACCCGCCCGAGGCGAATCCTTTTGCCCGCACCCGAGTTTAAATTCATGGGTCTGTAACGGATGTGTCTAGAAAGTTCGATAATAAGACATGGCTCGCGGCAACGGGGCCGCTTCCTTGCCGCATCATATCCCGGGTGCTAGACTCCCATAGCATCCGCACGATCCTTCGGAGGGTTTGTTTGCGTCGTACAAAGTGGTTGCCGCTTTTGGCGTGTGCCGTAGTCTTTCTGGCCGGCTGCCCCAAAGGAAACCAGGACTATGATGCCGGCCGGAAGGCCGAGAACCTGCAGGACTACGACACGGCTCTCGTCCATTACGATGCTGCGCTGCGCACCGATCCCGCCAATGCGGAATTCAAGCTTCGCGCCATGCACGTGCGTTATGAGGACGCCCAGTTCCATCTGGAACAAGGACAAAAGGCGCTGCAAAAGGGCGACTTGCAGCTGGCGTTGACGGAATTCCAGAAATCGCAGGCGCTGGACCCTTCGAATTCGGCCGCCGATCAGCAGATTAAGAAGACGATGGAACTGATCGCCGGTAAAGCGGCGGTGGCGGTTCCCCGGGCGGTCGATCCCAACGTGAGCTCCGACGAGGACCTGACGCCAGCCCCCCCGCTACTGAAACCGCTGTCGCAAGATGCCATCAACTTGAAGATGACGAACGATGCGCGCGTGGTATACGAGACAATCGCGAAGCTGGCGGGGCTGAGCGTGATCTTCGATCCGGATTTCACCTCGCGACGGATCACCGCGGATCTGCCGGGCGTGACGCTGGAGCAGGCGCTGGACGACATTTCGCTCGAGAGCAAGGCCTTTTGGAAGCCGCTGTCGGCGAGCGTGATCTTCATCGCGCCGGACACGCCGCAAAAGCGGAAGGACGTGGAAGACGAGGAAGTTCGGACGTTCTATCTGTCGAACACGCTGACGCCGCAGGATTTGACCGAGGTTGTGACCTCCTTGAGGTCGCTGCTCGACTTGCGCCGCGTGCAACAGGTGAATGCGCAGAACGCCATCGTGATTCGGGACACCCCTGACCGGCTGGCCCTGGCGTCGAAAATCATCCGGGATATCGACAAGGCCAAACCCGAAGTGCTATTGCACGTGCAGGTGGTGACGGCGAGCGTGGACCGCTTGCGCGATTTGGGTCTTTTGCCCGGGCAGAGCGTGGCGATTTCGTTTACGCCGCGAACGAGCGTGCAGCCCAGCAGCACGTCCGGCTCAACCAGCACGACCACGCCGACATCGGGCACATCGACTTCGCCGACGCAGATCACGCTGAGCAACCTGAAGAACCTGACAGGCGCGGATTACAGCGCGACTTTACCCGGAGCGACGGCAAACGCGATTCTGACCGACAACAAGACACGGATCATCCAGGATCCCGAGGTTCGCGTGAGCGACGGCGAAAAGGCGACTTTGAAGATCGGCGAGCGCGTGCCCGTGGCGACCGGCAGCTTCCAGGCGGGCGTCGGCGTGGGCGTGGGCACCGGAGCGGGCGTCGTGAACCCGCTGGTGAACACCCAGTTTCAATATATCGACGTCGGCGTGGATATTGACGTGACGCCGCGCGTACATCCTGACGGCGACGTCAGCATGAAGCTTTCGATTGAAGTTTCGTCGATCACGGGCACAGACAGCATCGGCGGCATCAATCAGCCGGTGATCGGCAGCAAGAAGATCGAGCACGATATTCGCCTAAAGGACGGCGAGGTGAGCGTCCTGGGTGGGTTGATCGAACGCACGGAAACGAAGAACGTCAACGGCATTCCCGGTCTGGCGCAGATTCCGTTCATCAAATACTTCACCGCGGACAATAGCAACGAGGTGCAGGAAGACGAAGTGTTGATCGTCCTGACGCCGCACATCATCCGGTTCCCGTCGATCGACGCGGACAATCTGCAAACCGTGGCCGCCGGAACGGATTCGAATCCGCACGTCTACCGCGGGGCTGGGGAAGCTTCGGCACCGAACACGACCCAGCAGGCGCCTTCGCCGTTCGCAGGCCCGCAAGCCGACTCGGCTCACGCCCTACCGCAGGCCGGCGCTCCGTCGAGCGTCTCGCAGCTGCATTTCAATCCGCCGACGACGATGATGAAGGCCGGCGATACGACCACGGTGGGACTGGCCGTGTCGAATGTGAACGACCTCTACGCGATCCCCCTGCTGATTCACTACAATCCGGCGACGATTCAGGTGGAGGAAGTGCGCGATGGCGGATTCCTTTCCGGCGGCACGGATACGACTGCCGGGAACCAGGGCGCCATTGCGATCGTGCAGCGGATCGATGCGCAGAAGGGCGATATCATCGTCTCCGCCACGCGCAAGCCGAATACGCCCGGCGTGAGCGGGTCGGGGACGCTGCTGGGACTCGTGGTGCGCGCGGTCGCCCCGGGTACTTCCGCGCTGCAGGTGCTGCAGGTGAATGCTCGCGATTCGCAGCAACGCACCGTGCCGATGGTTTCGCAGGAAGCCACGATCCAGGTGCAGTGAGCGCAGCGATGCTCAGCAGTTCCCGCAATCTCGGCCCGGTCCCGCGAACCCGCAGACGGGCATGGCGTGCCGCGAGCCGCCGGGAAGATTTCCGAACGACTCCTTCCAAGAGCTGGGCCCGCAATTCCGGAATGACGCTGCTTGAGCTGCTGGTGGCTTCGTCGATATTGATACTGCTGGCGACGGTGGCGATGCCGATGGCGCGCGTCACAATCATTCGCCAGCGCGAGCAGTTGTTGCGTTACCGGTTGCGCGAGATCCGCGACGCAATCGATCGCTACAACGATGCGGCGTCGAAGGGCCTGTTCCAGGTGCAGGCCGGGACGGAAAATTACCCGCCGGACCTCGATACGCTGTACCACGGAGTGACGCTGACGGGCGCGCAGCAACAGCAAAACACCCGGCTGCGATTCTTGCGCGAGATTCCCGTCGATCCAATAACGAACTCGAAGGACTGGGGCATGCGATCGGTGCAGGACGATCCCGACAGCACCGAGTGGGGCGGGCAGGATGTGTTCGACGTTTACAGCAAGGCGACGGGCACGGCGCTGGACGGGACGAAGTACTCGGACTGGTAGACCGGTCCGCGATTGAAACTCGAAAACGGAATGAACCGACGAAGTCCATCGAGAGCGACCGGCGAGGCGAGCGTGCGCAATTCGCGCGGATTCACCCTGCTCGAGCTGATGATCGTGATCGTCATCATCCTGATCCTGGCGACGATGAGTTCGGTGCGCTACGAACAGTCCGTGGTGCAGGCGCATGAAGCGGCTCTGCGTCAGGATCTTTTTGTGATGAGGCAGGCGATCCAGAACTACACGCTGGACAAGGAAGCTGCGCCCACCTCGCTCGACGACCTGCATCAATCGCAATACATCGGCGAAGTTCCCACCGATCCGATCACGCACCAGCAGGACTGGGTGACGGAGGCCTGCGAGGACGTGCTAAGCCCGGATCAGGTCCCGGGCGGCATCTGCGACGTACACTCCGCTTCGGACTCCGTCTCGCCACTCAACGGCAAGCCCTACAGCTCGTTCTAACCTCCCTGAAAAAGACACGGCCGTCCGCCCGCGATGGTTGGCGCTTATAACAAGCGGCGCGTAACTCCTCTTGGGCGGGGGATAAGAGGAGATATCCTTAGACAGGGTTTGGGGCTCCATGAAGAAACTCAAATTTATTCTGTCGATTCCAAGCGACACGATGTATCTGCGCGCGCAGACGGCGGCGGCGAAGGTCGTCGCGGACCGCCTAGGTATAGAGCTGGACGTCATCAACGCGGGGATGGATTCGGTGGCGCAGGGCCAGCAGCTGCTCGATATCGTACTGTCACGAACCGCACCGCGGCCGGCTGGAATTCTGGTCGAGCCCGTCAGCGCCGCCGGATTGCCGCGCGTGGCGGAAGCTGCGGTTGCCGCGGGCGTGGCCTGGGTCGTAAACAATGCGCACGTGGACTACCTGACCGCGCTGCGCCGCAACGCGAAGGTTCCCGTCTTTCAGGTTTCCCAGGATCACGTAGAAGTTGGAAAGATCCAAGGCCGGCAGATCGGAGCGATCTTACCGGGCGGCGGCTCCGTTCTCTACCTTCGCGGGCCGGCCATGAGCTGGTGGGCCACGCGCCGGCTTGACGGACTGGATCAGGCCAAACCGAAGAATATCGAAGTGAAAGCGTTGAAGGTGATCGGATCGTCGGCGGACAACGCCTACACCGCCGTTTGTTCCTGGCTCGGCCTCACGCATCCCAAACCCGAAAGCGTGCAGCTGATCGTTTCGCAGAACGCGGATTTTGCGCACGGCGCGCGGAAGGCGTTTGAGACCACGAGCGTGGCCGAGCGGCCAAAATGGCTGGCAATACCGCGGGCGGGCGTGGGAGTGGAGGACCGAAGCCGGCCGCTGGTGGATCAGGGCTCGCTCTGCGCGAGCGTGGTGACTTCGCTGACCATGGATCGGGCGGTCGAGATGCTGGCGCGGTCGCTGGCAGACGGATCGCAGCCGCCTGAACACACATTCGTCGAGGCGTATTCCTATCCGAGCGTCGAGGACCTGGCGACGAAGTGGAAGGGCGCTGTGCTACCGAGATAGATCCCCGGAAACGCTCGGGAGGGCGCCTTACTGAGTGCGATACTTCCTTGAATTGGTTCTCCCGTACCTCCAAACCTCGAATTGCGCGCCACATGAGTCCAGGAAGTGCCCCGTTAAATGATCGCGTCGCTGAGCCAGGCTGCCGCGATGACCAGGGGCAGTCCGTACACAGAGTGTCTACCGACGGCTGTCCCGTAACGCTGCGCTCCTGGCTAAGCTTCACTCGAACCCCCGGTAAAGGCACTGTCTCGACAACGGGCGGGCGGGCGCGCGCGCGAGGGTCTGCAGGGTTCTCATTCCTTCCGGCCTCGGGACGGGACGACTGGCAGGACGGCGGAGAGATACGAAGACGGGTGCCGCACGGCGGTTGAAAACTTTAACTTTCAGAGTTAGCATCACGCCGCACAATCGGGATGATGCGAGGCGATGACGCCTCCCGGTGGGACAATCCGCAAGAAACACGGACGTACTGGGGAGGAATGCATGTCGGGAACGCCCTATCCGAAAGAACAGATGCACCGCATCGCTTATACCAAGCTTTCGGAACGCCAGATTGCCGACAAGTTGAGCACGGTCGCCGTGAGCGGGCCGACGAGCGCCTCGCCGCTCGCCGACGTGTTCGCCGGCAGGTCGATCCGGATCGTCACGGATAAGGGCCCAGCGCTGAGCTATACGTTCAGCCGGACCAATCGCCTTTCGGTGGCTGAGAACGGCGGAAGCGCGGTGGAGGCAGGATACGGCGCCCTGACGCTGAACAGCGTCGCGTTCTTCTCGCACATGGTCCCCGGAACCCAACGCGGCTACGGCGTGGTGATTGAGCAGGACACAAACCTCGCGACGGTATTCGAGCTGTGGTTCAGCGGTAATCAGGACAATCGCGAAGTGCAACGCGAGATTTATTACGGCTACGTCGAGCAGCCCGGCCAGCCGCCCCCGACAGCTCGCCACGTCACCACGAACCGCGTCGAGGGCAAGGGCTTTTACTGGAAGCAGGACACCGGAGCGGAGACGCTGGAGTTCTTTCCGTCCGCTGCTTACTCGAATTTTGTCGAGCTGTCGCGCCTGGGCGGCGAACTGGGGTTCTGCGCGCCGTCCGACTATATCAAGATCAATACCGACCTCTATATCTACACGCGAACCGAATGCGAGTTTTCCGGCACCTTCACCGCGTACGTGATGGACCTGAACCGCGTCGAACAGATCGGGCTCCGGCTGGGCTTCGACGCCAACGACTCGCTGGAGTATTACGTTTTCCGCGGCAGTGGCGAATGGCTGGGGCAGCTCGCCCAGTTCGAAAAATTCGGCGACGAAAACGGCGCGCCGGTTCCCGCGGCGGCCGCCGGCCAGACTCCGGCGAAAGGCGCGCGGCGTGTCTATCGGCCGCTAAAAACGATGGCGAAGATGACGAAGGCCGAAGTCGACGCCGTGTGCACCAAGAAAACGACCGCGTTTGCGCCCGCCACGGGGCCCGGCGCACAGATGGGCGGCAATCGCGGGCCAAACACCGACTGGCTGGCCGGCAAGACGCTGACGCTTCGCTACGATACCGCGCCGGCGATGGAATATCGCTTCGAAGACGCCGAAACGTTGAACTGGCGCAAGGAAGGCGACACCAACTGGACCAAAGCGCGATATCAGGCGTGGGAATCGGCGCCGGGAGCGATCCTGTTCGGTCACCTGCTGGAAGGCACCCCGAACCATGACGGACACTCGGTCGTCGCGGACTTCCACCAAGGGCTCGTCACATGTTTTAACGGGTATCTGAACACCCCCTATTTCGCCAACGAGGCGGGCGTGAGGATACTGTTCGGCGTGATCGAGATGGAAGACCTGATTCCGCCGAAGTATAACCGCCACCACTTCACGGATGAGATGGTCGGTCACGCGGTGAGCCAGAACTACGCACCGGGCCTGACCTCGATGCACCTTTACACCACGCCGCATTCACTCTCCTGGATTATCTTCACCGACGCCGATGCCGGTGGGTTGGAGTGGAGCGGGCCGGCGGCCTATGTGAAGATTCGGGACGGCCTGTATTTCATGTATTGGCTGGAGGAGGCCTGCAACGGCACGCTTGGCACCATCCTGGTCAACTTGCATACGATGCGCGACGTTGGCGTCAGTTATAACTGCGGCACAAATGGCCTAAACATGAGCGCGGTCGGCGCGCACGAGAGGCTCGCCGGCCGGTTCGATATCACGCGCTTCTATCAGGCGAAGACATCAGGGGGGGTGGCATGATCAAGGATGCTCGTTCCACACGCCGGTCGTTTCTGAGAGGCGGCGCACTGCTCGCCGCGCCCCTGGCCGCAGTCGGGCTGCCCGCCGTAGTGATCGCGGACGATGAGCTGAAGGCGCGCCTGGCGAGGCTCGAGAACGAGGCCGCAGTCGAAGGGCTGCACCGGACCTGGCTCCGGCGCGTCAACACCGAAGCACGTGATGATGCTACGTCGCTATTCGCCGATCCCGAAGCCGGCGCGTTCGACAGATCGGTACGCAGCATCGCGGCGGATCACGCCGGCAAACCTGACGCGATCGAAGTCGCCGCGGACGGCAAGAGCGCTACCGGGCGTTTCTATTGCGCGGTAGAAATCGAAAACGCCATCGCGCAGGACTGCACACTGGCACGGATGGCCCACGCGCAAGGCGGTGGTTTTGTCCGCCGGACAGAGCGCCGAGTGCTGAACGCCGAATACGTGAAATCCTCAGGTGCGTGGGCCATCGCGAAGGTCGAGTGGGCAACCGAGCAGCCCGAAAGCGGAATCAGCGAAGCCATCGCGAGACGCGGTGCTCTGAGTTATATTTTGAAATAGTGTTCACCATCGAACTTCGCCGCCGGTTAGCTGCTCGACGAAACAGGCGACATTGGAACAGTAGCCGGCCGGGTGCGATACCAATCAGCAGCAGTCTTCTCAATCACATTCGAGCGCTGCGCTGGTGTCTCACCCGGATACCGCAGACGTGCGGCTGGCGGTAAGCGGTCAGTTTTTACTTAGGTTTTACCGTGCTGTAACATCAGACGCGTGAAGACTTTGGAGTTGCTCGGCCAGGCACCGTCTCGAAACGGTACCGTTCTGAAGTTGGTCCGCCGCAGCGACGAGTACATCATCCTCGCCAACGGCAAGAGCCTTATGTCGAGCCTCATGCACGGCTCGGAGGAGGCGCTGGCGACGTTCGCGTGCCGGCAGGCGCGGACGCTGGAGCGGCCCCGTGTGCTCATAGGCGGACTCGGCATGGGTTTCACGCTGCGTGCGACGCTCGATCTTCTGCCACCGGATTCGACGGTTGTCGTGGCCGAGTTGGTACCGGCCGTAGTCGAGTGGAATCGTGGCCCGCTCGCAGCCCTGGCCCGACACCCGCTGAAGGATGCGCGCGTGCGCGTCGAGATCGAAGACGTTGCCGTCGTCCTCAGTTCCCGCGCCGGCCAGTTCGACGCCGTGCTACTTGACGTGGACAACGGTCCGGCGGCTTTCGCCGCCTCTAGCAATGACGGGCTCTACGATGACCGTGGAATCGCCGCTGCATTTGCCGCTCTCAAGATGAATGGGGTCTTGGCCGTCTGGTCGGCCCGAGAGGATCGGAAATTCGAGCAACGCCTGAGCCATGGGAGGTTTGTTGTCGAGGTGGAGCGCGTGCGTGGTCGCCTGAAAAAAGGCGGTCCCCGGCACACGATCTTTCTGGGTCACAAATCTCCAGGGAGGTGAGGGCACTGGGAGGAAACAAACTCCAGCGAACAATAATTCAGGAAGTCCCTTGGTTCCTAAATAACTTCCTGCCGCGCGGGTCAGGATGAATGTGGCTTGGAGGGAGGCGCGAGGGCGACGCAGGATTCGGAGGTGAGGTAGAGGAAGGTGAAGGTTTCCTGCAAGTACAGGCGGACGTGCGTGTCGGTGTGGCTCACATAGCCGATGGAGGCGTCTTGGCCGACGTGAAGATCGAGGTCGCCTCCGCGGGTTGTGACCACGAAGGCCCCGTCAATGGCGGGAGCCCAAATGATTTTGCCTTCGACGAGGCGCTTGACGTGTTCGAGAACCGGATAGCCGTAATCGCTGGTTTCGGCAAGTTCGGTGTAAGCGTCGGCGCTGAGCAGGATGGAATAGGGGCCATTGACGCCCACCAGACGCAACTGACTTAGGGCCTCCGCAAAGGCTTCGGGGTACTTGCGGACATCGCCGGGGAGAGATTTTTTAGGATTGCTAGTGCCCTGGCGGACGCCGACGATTTCGGCGGCCCCATAGCCCTCGAAAATCGCACGGTCCTCGGCGAAAGCGAGCTTGCGCGCGGCGTCTTTCGTGGGCTGCCAGTCGGAGTCGTTGGCGCCGCGTTCCACGTCGTCAATCATCTGGCGCTCAAGATCGAATGGGACACGCAACTCGACGAGTGCTTTGGCTTCGCGCTGGCGGGAGATCAC
>CAZLWY010000047.1:0-1528 GCA_964563425.1 uncultured Acidobacteriaceae bacterium
TATTGATATGGTTGCTCCTCCCGGCGGTGTGGACGGAACATCTACGAAGGAATCAGATCGCGTGAACAGAACGATCCAAATCGACGACGATCATTTTCACGATCACTGCGGCGTGTTCGGCGTCTTCGGCAATGACGAAGCGGCGAAACTGACGTATCTGGGTCTGTATGCGCTGCAGCATCGCGGGCAGGAGTCGGCGGGAATAGCCTCGACCGATGGCGCCGACGTGCGCGTGCACAAATCGCTCGGGCACGTGCAGGAGATTTTCACGCCGCAAGTGATTGCGTCGCTTCCCGGCGCGGCGGCGATCGGCCACACGCGTTATTCGACGGCGGGCGATACCACGCTGATGAACGCGCAGCCGGTGGTGATTGATTGCAACAAGGGCAAAATCGCGCTCGCTCACAATGGCAACCTGACGAATGCGATCGAAGTACGGCGGCGACTGGAACATCGCGGTTCGATTTTCCAGACGACGAGCGATACCGAAGTGATCGTTCATTTGATTGCGCGCAGCTCGGCGCGAAATCTTTCCGGCGCGATTGCCGATGCGCTCAATCAAGTGGAAGGCGCGTATTCTCTGGTGCTGCTGACGCCCGACGAAATTTATGCGATTCGCGATCCGCGCGGCTTCCGTCCGCTCGCGCTTGGCCGCATCGACGGAACCTGGGTGGTGGGATCGGAAACGTGCGCGTTTGATTTGATCGACGCGGAATATGTGCGCGAAGTGGAGCCGGGCGAGATGGTTCGAATCTCGCGCAGCGGAATCGAATCGATTCGCTTCGCGCCGGAAAAGGCACATCAATATTGTATTTTCGAGCATGTCTATTTTTCGCGGCCCGATAGCCTGGTGTTCAACCGGCCGATAAATCAGAGCCGAGAGCGCCTTGGCCATTTACTCGCGCGCGAGCACCCAGTGGCCGCGGATATCGTTGCGCCCGTGCCTGATTCCGGCGTGCCTGCGGCAATTGGATACGCGGCAGAATCGGGAATTCCGTTTCGCATGGCGCTGATCCGCAATCATTATGTGGGGCGCACATTCATCGAACCAGAGCAGGCCATCCGCGATTTTGGCGTGAAGCTAAAATTGAATCCAGTGCGTCGAATGCTTGAGGGACAGCGCGTGATACTCGTGGATGATTCGATTGTGCGCGGAACCACCAGCCGGAAGATTGTGAGGCTGGTTCGCGATGCGGGCGCCACGGAAGTTCATGTGCGCATCAGCTGCCCGCCGACGATTTCGCCCTGCTATTACGGAGTGGATACGCCGCGGCGCGAGGAATTGATCGCCGCAAACCAGACGACGGAAGAGATTCGCCAATTCCTGGGCGCGGATTCGCTTGGATATTTGTCGCTCAAATCTTTGCGAGCGGCCGTGGAAGATACAGAAGGAAAATTCTGCACATCGTGCTACACCGGCAGCTACCCGACCGAGCTGGTGCAACTGGAAGTGGAGGCTCATCGTGGCAGCTGAAGTGGGAGAAGCAGTCATCGTAGAGAAAGTTCCGGCGAAGCCCGCCGACACGGT
>CAZLWY010000048.1:0-4460 GCA_964563425.1 uncultured Acidobacteriaceae bacterium
GCAGCGTGGCGGACCAGACCGGCGCCCCGATCGACAAGTTGGGGCGGATCAGCGTGGAGCCGGATTGCTCCGTACCCGGCCATCCGGAGATTTTCGTGATCGGCGACCTGGCGCTTTTCGCGCATCAGACGGGAAAGCCACTGCCCGGCGTCGCACAGCCGGCGATTCAGGAGGGGCATTACGTGGCGCGCGCGATTGAGACCAGGCTGCGGGCCCGAAAGCCGAAGCCGTTCCACTATTTCGACAAGGGAAATCTGGCGGTGATCGGTCGCGGCAAGGCCATCGCCGATTTGAATTGGTTGCGCATTTCAGGCCTGCCCGCTTGGCTGATCTGGATTTTCATCCACCTGCTCTACATCGTGGAATTTCAGAACCGGCTGCTGATCTTGCTGCAGTGGGCGTGGTTTTATTTCACGTTCGACCGCTCGGCAAGGCTGATCACGGGGAAAAACCCGTTTCCGCTGGACTTGTAGCGGCGCGCAATGCGCGAATCAGGATGGGGCTTCGATGTGGGCGGCGTGTAGTTTCCCGGCGCGGATCGCCTTTACCAAGAGCGCATGATCGCGCTCGGTCTGGTCAGCATAGGCGACGGCGAACGCGCCGATCGCGCGATCGAACGTTTCGCCCTTCCCCAGATAACCTGCGATCTTCGCCGGATCGCCCGTGCGGGCGTGCGCGCGGGCTAGAGTCCATCCGCAGAGTTCGACGAATTCGAGCCAATCGTCGTTGGGCATCTGCGTGACGTCGATTTTCATGCGCATGTCGCGCAGCTGGCGGAAATAGTAATCGCAGCCGTCGTCGCCGTGCGCCCAGCCCAAGAAAACATCACTGGCCGATTGCAACATGCGCTGGCCGGTGACGACACGCTCGCCTTGGTTCGAATATCGGCTCTTGCCAGCGTAGGGAGCCAGCACCGACTCATTGGCCTGCTTGAACTGCAGAAACAGCGGATCGTTGGCGCCGGCCATCAGCAGCGCGACGTCGCATCGCGTGCCCACGCTCCCAATGCCGACAACTTTCCGCGCGATGTCCACGACGTGATAGCGCTGCAGAACCACGCGGCGCTCCTCAGGCAATGTCCGGCGGTAGCGCTCGAACATCTCGCGTACGTGGGCGCGGATGCTGGCAATGTCGGGCGGGTGGTAGACGAGCGGCGGCCGGTCCAAGATGCGCAGCCGGCCGTTCTTCATCGCGGTTATTTTAGGGAATACGTGCTCGGCAGTTTGCAGCGTGGCGTTTTTCTCGATCTCGCTCCAGCGTTTGCGCGCGGCGGCCGTCCGCGCGTCGTCGATGAAAATCTCGGCGTCGAGATGCGAATACCAGACTTCCAGCGCGCGCATTTCCGCGTATTCGCGCATGTGCTCGCGATAGGAGCGAACCATGGTGCGCGCGGCCGAGGAGCAGCGCTTGTCGCCGACACCCAGCTCGCGGCCGGCGAGAACCGTGCTCGCCGCCAACCTCTTCACATCCCATTCCCACGGCGCGGGCAGCGTTTCGTCGAAATCGTTGATGTCGAAAACCAATCGCCGCTCCGGGCTGCCGAACCCGCCGAAGTTTGCGATGTGGCAATCGCCGCAGGCCTGCACGCGCAGGCCGGTTGAGGGCGTGGTGGAAAGATCCGCTGCCATCAACGCCGCGGAGCCGCGGAAAAATCCGAACGGCGATTGCTTCATGCGGGCGTAGCGGATGGGCAGCAGTGCCTCGAGGCGCCCCCGATCCGCATGTTTCAGCAGCTGGATGGGATCAGGGCGGTTCGGGGAGGGCTTCCATTCCGCCTGCGACGACCGCGGCAAGCGCTCGCGCAGCTTTTTCCCGTAGGCCATGCGCTGGCTGGCGGACGGGCCGAGGCCGGCGATATCCGTCGGGCTGGTTTTTTCGTGGCTCTTCGACATGTATTTCGTGGTGGAATTCGCCAAGTGCAACCGGGCCGGAGAAGATTGTGGGCTTGGCTGGCGTGACGCGTCAAGCGCGCCGCTCGATCTCGGCGAATTTCGAGCCGCGCGGGGGTAAGGGCGTATTAGAATCGAGGGAACTCAGCCAACCGGTTATGAAAAACTACGAGAAGGCAACCTGGATTGTTCTGCTTACGCTGTTGCTCGTTTCGCTGGGCGCAGTAATTTTCACGCATAGCTGGACCGACTATCGCGAGCGGCTGCGTGCCATGCGGCAGGCGTCGAAAACGGCCGCGAATACCGTCGACACGCACGCGCTGGACACCGCACAGCAGTTAGCGCCGCTGGCCATCACGCGCATGGAGCAGGATTACGCCCTGCAGGCGCTGAGGCTGGGCGATCATTCCGTCGATCTAGCGTTTTCCGCGGCGCTCCACGATGCGGCGGAAAATCCCGTGCCGCTCACCCCTCAAACGCAGCAGCTGGCGGCGCGCGTGAAGATTACATCCGCCGCAGTGGCCGCAGATCAAGCGCGGATCGCGCAATTCACGGCGGCCGCCGTGCACGCGACCGGCACCGCGAAGGACGATTTGCAGAACCTGATCGGCATCGCGCAAGCACAGCTCGCGCTTGACCAGGACGATCTGGAAGACGCGCAGCAGGAATTGATCCGCGTGGGCGGCGACCGCCAGGCCTCGATTCAGCAGCTGATCGACCAGCGGAAATCCACGGGATCGGCTGACGCCGTACTTCAGGCAGGTCCGCCCGCCGGCTCCGCGCCTTCGATCGAGCTGACGCAATCGAGGAGCATCGCCGGGGAGGTGCGCGCCTGGTGGTCGCTGCATTCCAAGGAACAGCTGCTGCAGCAGGCCCGCACGGACGCTTTAACGCGTGCGAGCGCGCTTTCCGCGAAGCACGCGTCAATTGAGAACGATCAGGAGGTGGGGACCACCCCGGGGCAGAACTCGCCGGCGCAACGTTCCGCGGTGAATAAGACGACGGACATCCCGGCACCACAGCCCGCGCCGGACACCGATTCCCCGCTCGCGCGGCTCCGCCAGCAAACAGAAGACAAGAAAAACCTCGCCGATATCGGCAAGCGAATCGAGACCGAACAGCAGCTCGCCGGGGTCTATTCGAATTGGTCGGACGTAGTCGAAGCGCGCGCGAAGAATTTTCTCCACGAAATTTTCGTCGGCGCCTTTTGGGTGATCGTGATCGCCGTGGTCCTGATGGCTCTGAATTACGTGGCGCAGAGGATTTTCGCCGGGATCGCGCTCGAGCGCCGAGAGATCCACACCATGCGCGTGCTGATCGCGTTCACGCTCCAGCTGGTTGCCGTCCTGTCGATTCTGCTGGTGATATTCGGGATGCCGACGAATCTGGCGACCGTGCTCGCGCTGGCCGGCGCGGGCATCACGGTGGCGATGAAGGATTTCATCGTCGGGTTTTTCGGCTGGTTCGTGCTCATGGGAGAGGACGGGCTGCGCGCCGGTGATTGGGTGGAAATCAACGGCGTCGTGGGAGAAGTCCTGAAAGTTGGATTGCTGCACACGGTGATTCTCGAAACCGGAAACTGGACCGATCCAGGCCATCCGACGGGGCGAAAGGTTTCCTTCGTCAACAGCTATGCGATCGAGGGCCACTATTTCAATTTTTCGACGTCGGGCCAGTGGCTCTGGGATGAAATCGAGGTTCAGGTGCCGGGCAACTCCGATCCGTACGCGACGAGCGAGGCGCTTCAGAAAATCGCAGTGGACGAAACTGCCGCCAACGTGCAAATTGCCGAAGGTGAATGGAATGGCATGGCGTCTGTCGGCGAGAAACGCACGATTTCCGCGGCACCCGCTCTCAGCGTGCGGCCCACGGGCGGCGGGATCGTCGTCGTCCTCCGCTACATCACGCGGGCCAAAGAGCGATTCGATGTTCGTGCGCGAATATACAAAGCGGTGGTGGATTTGCTGAGGGAGAAGCAGATTCCGGCATCGGCAGTGAACCCTGCTCCGCCGTCGGCGATAGCAGCGGCCCCTGCCGGGCGAAAGCCCGCGCCGAGCAAGGCCTAACGCCGGTCGAAGGAATCAAATCAAGGCGAAGATGTGATAGCTGATCACTCCCAGCGTCACGCCGATGGCTGACCCCGCCAGCACATCGCTCAAGAAATGCATGCCCAGAATGATGCGCGACACCGCAATCAGGAACGCTACCACCAGCAGCAAAGACCATAGGAACGGATAGAAAAGCCCCAGCGAAATCGCCACGGCGAAGGCCGTGATCGAATGGCCCGACGGGAAGGAATACTTGTCGGGCGGCAGAATCGAGGCCCAACAGTGCGGCTCAATTTCGCACGGTCTTTTGCGGCGGCCGGTGCGCTTGAGCGCGCGGAACAAAAAGATCCCCGCCACGGCGGCGGAAGCGCCCGCCCCGATAGCGGCGAAGCGCTGCTCTCCACCGTAGATCACCAGAATCAGGCCGAGTGCGTACCAGAGCCATCCATCGCCTCCCCGTGTGGACATGATCATCAGAATGCGGAACCACCGCGGCGCGCGCCAGCGGTGCACGCGGCGCATC
>CAZLWY010000049.1:0-23710 GCA_964563425.1 uncultured Acidobacteriaceae bacterium
TGCACTGCTCGAGCGTCCCGCGCCGCTGCTTCCAAATCCGCGCCCCGCGCCGCCGACCCGCGCGTTGGACGATGAGCCACCTCTTGCGCCGCCGAACGACCCGCCGCGCGACCCACCAAATGATCCTCCGCGAGAACCTCCGAAGGAACTGCCTCCATGAAACGAGCTGCTGCCGTGAAAGCCCCCGCCCCCTCCGTGGAAGCCGCCTCCCCCTCCGCCGCCATGAGATCCGCCACCACTGCCGTGTCCACCGCCTGAGTGGCCGCCACCGCCGCCGTGCCCGCCTCCGCGCGCGAATGCCGCATTCGGTGCGCACGCCAAGGCCACGGTCGCCACAAATGCCATCGAAATTTTCGAGAGGGTAGATACTTTCATGTCAGCTCCCTTTTCCCATCGCCGGCGACTCAACCGCAGAAACCAGCCCCAAAAATCGCTGTCCGACACCCGGCGTACCAGCGCAAGCAAGCATTCCCACACCAGATTGGATGCAGCCCCAGTGCCAATCTGTTCATTCGATGCAAGCCAATTAACAAAAGTCGATTCAATAGCTTGCGGACAAAGAGACCGAGTGCGGGGGATCTTAGCACCACCAAGCGGTGGTGCTTTTCACGCGCCACTGGTGCATTTCAACCAGTCCCGATGGGCCTCATGCAACGGTAGGTCATTTCGATTTTCGTCTCAATCCAACAAGGAAAGACAGCGTGCCGAAGAGAGCGACATTCACCGGCACCGCGATCAGATAGACCGTCCAGAACGGCCAATCGGTGCCGGCGTGGCCGAGCTTCGAGAACGGCCACGCGACCAGCGTCCCCGGCAGCAGCACTAGGAGCGAAAGGCCCCAGCCAATCGGGTCTTGCAGCCAATACAGGCCACCCAGCCCGCCGGCGGCGCCGACGAACTGCACCAGACCGAATATCCGCCAGTATCGAGGCTTCATGGCCTCCAGACCGCGCTTTCTCCCTCACCCGTTCCCAAAATCAGCGGACCGAAAATTGGCTAGTGCTTCCAATATCGGATCACCGCGGAAAAATCCGGGTCGTCTTTGGACGAACCCAGCACCGCGGAATAAGTCTCGTACGCCGCCGCCCCGCACGGCAGCTCCACGCCCCGCTCGCGCGCCAGTTCCAGCGCCAGACGCACATCCTTGTGCATCAGCCGGAGCGGAAAGCTAGCCGGGAATTCGCCCTTCACCATCATCGGCGCTTTCACGTCGAGCACGCCCGAGCGGGCCATGCTCGACTGGAACACTTCCATCAATTTCTCCGCGGGCACTCCTGCCGACGTCACCAGCGCCAGGCTTTCCGCAAACGCATCCACCTGCAGAGCAAGCAACAGGTTCATCCCCAGCTTCACCGTCTGCCCAGCGCCGTTCGGACCGAGCAATGGAAATTTCTTCCCCATCGCTTCGAATACGGGCTTTACGCGCTCGAGCACTTCCGCTTCGCCGCCGACCATGAAAACCAGCTCGCCCTTCTTCGCACCCCACGTCCCGCCCGTCACCGGCGCATCCAGAAAATCGACGCCGCGCTCGGCGCACGCTGCCGCCACGCGTCGCGCCAGGTCCGGCGACACCGTGCTGGAATCGATCAGCGTGGTGCCGCGCCGTAGCGCCGCTAGCGCTCCCGAATTCGCGCCCTTCTGGCCGAAAAGCACTTCCTCCAGCGCCGCCGGATCGCTGACCATGGTGATCAGCACATCCACTTGCTCGGCCACGCCGCGCGGATCGGGGGCTAGCTTCGCGCCCGCCGCTAGGAGCTCTTCCGCTTTCGACTTCGTTCGGTTCCACACAACCAGCGGGAAGCCCGACATACGCAGATTCAGCCCCATCGGCCCGCCCATCAGCCCCAATCCGATCAGCCCTACCGTTGGTTTCATGGCACTCCTCGCCGCTCGTTCGACTGCAACAGAGATGCTCCGCTCAGGATGAAAGTCGCGGTCTACATCAGCGCGAATTCCACGCGATGGCGAATCGGATCGATCCGTTCGGCGCGCACCTGCACGCGGTCACCGAGGTGGAAAGTCTTCTGCGCTCCGCCGCCGCGCCGGCTTCCCCGATGCGGCTCGGTGACGATGGTATGATCGCGCTCACGAAAGACGCAGCGCTGCCCGGTCGATTCCTCCAGGCGGTCGATGCTCACCAGCCCTTCGACGAAAATCTCCGTAAGCTCTACGAAAAATCCGAACTTCTGCACCGAAACGATCAGCGCGTCGTACTCCTCGCCAAGATGGCTTTCCATGAATTGCGCCGTCTTCCATTCCATCAGCTCGCGCTCGGCAGCTTCCGCGCGCCGCTCGGCTTCCGAGCTTTCCGAAGCGATGCCTTCGAGCTCCCCACGGCGATACGGACCGAGAGCGGCGACGGTCTGATCCTGCCCCGGCTTCGCATTCGGGTTGGCCATACGCACCGGGGCGACATCCGGATTTTCAAGCGCCCACTTTAGCGCGCGATGCACGATCAGATCCGGATAGCGGCGAATCGGCGATGTGAAATGCGTGTATTCCTGCGCGGCCAGCGCGAAATGGCCCAGCACATCGGCGGAATAGCGCGCCTGCTTCAGCGAACGCAGCATCAGGTAGGAAAGAATACGCTCCTCCGGCTTACCGGCAATCTTCGCCGTCAGCCGCTGATAATGCTGGGGCGTAACGTTTACTTCGTCGGATGCAGGCAGGGTGACGCTCATCGGCCGCATTCTGCCGCGGCCGCCGCGGTTTTTCTCACCCCGATCGTGGCGCGCTTGCGGTCGTACCAACCCGTGCCGCACGGCCACGCGGCGCTCCGCAAGATCGTCCACGCCGAGTGAATAGCCGAACGCCTGCGCCAGCTCTTCGAACTCCAGCACGCGCTTCGGATCCGGTTTCTCGTGGACGCGATGCAGCGATGCAACACCGCGCCCGTCGAGATACCCCGCGACGGCTTCATTCGCCGCCAGCATGAATTCCTCGATCAGCCGATGGGCCCAATTGCGCTCGCTGCGCACGATACTCTGCATCCGGCCGGATTCGTCGAATTCGATCACCGGCTCCGGCAGATCGAAATCGATCGAGCCGCGCTCCACGCGGCGGCGATTGAGCAGCAGCGCCAGCTCTTTCATGCTCTTGAAGTTTTCGACCAGGGGCGCGTAGCGCGCAGTCATCTCCCGATCGCCTTCGAGTATCTTGTTCACATTGGTGTAGGTCATGCGCTCGGCCGAGCGGATCACGCCGGCCGTGAAATCGGAGCCGACCATCTTGCCGCTCGCGTCCAGTTCCAGGATCGCGCTCATCACCAGGCGATCGACCTTGGGATTCAGCGAGCAAATGCCGTTGGAGAGCTCCTCCGGCAGCATGGGAACGGCGCGATTCGGGAAATAGACGGAGGTGCCGCGCAGACGCGCCTCGCGATCGAGCGGCGAATCACGCTTCACGTAATGCGCCACGTCTGCGATGTGCACTTGCAGCTCGAAGTGGCCCCACGGGAGCGGCCGGACGTACACGGCGTCGTCGAAATCGCGCGCGCTTTCGCCGTCGATGGTTACGATCGGCAAATTGCGAAAATCGCGGCGTCCGACGAGGTCCGCTTCCGGCACCTGCTGTTCGGTTGAGCGCGCTTGCGCCAGAACTTCGTCCGGGAAAACGTGCGGCAGGTGATGCTTGCGGATGATGATCTCGACGTCGACGCCGATTTCGCCCGGTCGGCCGAGAATTTCGATTACGCGCCCCGTCGGCGCGAGGCCGCCTCTTGGATAGCGCGTGATTTCGACGTTCACCACGGCTCCATCGAGCTCCGGCAGCCGCGCGCGCCGCGTCGAGACCGGGGCGCCCTTGGCATCGGCGCCGAGCTTCTGCCGCAATTCGGGCGTGAGCTCATCGCCCGGAGGAATCGCGACTTCGTGTGGAATGCGCGTGTCGTAGGGCAGCACCACATTGCCGTGTGGGCCGTAGCGGAAAAGTCCCACGATGGACACGTGTTCGCGCTCAACGATTTGAACCACGCGGCCTTCCGCCCGGCCGTCGGCCCGCCGCCGCTCAACGCGCGCGAGCACGTGATCGCCGTTCATCGCATCGCCCAACCCGTCGCGGCCAATGAACAGATCGCCGTCGACACGCGGAATCGGGTGATCGGGCACGAGGAAACCGTAGCCATCTCGGTGTGCCACGATGCGCCCGGCGATCAGATTCGGATCCCGCGCCCGGACGGGCTGCGACGAAACCGCTTTCCCAGCGGGAGTCTGCCCGGCGACGGCGCGCGAAGCTGGCTCCGGGATGGTTTGCGGCGACCCTCGTTCGGCGGCTGCGCGACGGGAACTTGCTCGCGGCGAACGGCCCTGCTCGGACAGGCGGTAACGCCCGCCATAGAGTTCCTCGACGTCGCCGCTCCCCTTGAGCTGCTTGATCACGCGCGGAAGAAAGCGGCGCCCGCGATGATTCAAATCCATCCCGTGCGCAATCTGGCGGATGCTGGCCGCCTCGGTAAGCGTAGCGAGATGCGCGATTACTTCCGCGGCGCTGACGTTTGGATCGCGGGCCGGCTGATTCTCGATGGTGTGCTGGCGTCTCATGCGGGGGTACGGGTTGGCTCACCAGTAGGCTAACGGAATTGCGGCTGCGTAGCAAAAGTCAAAGGCGGAGGCCCCAGGAATCACTCGGGCTGGGGCTCGACCGTATTGAAATCGAGCAGCACGATTTTGCCGTCGCTCTCGCGCTCGAGCACCGGCGCGTAATTGCCCAACAGCTCCCTTCGCCACCAGAGTCCCTGTTCGCGCTTTGTCTTCAGGTCGGTGAACCAGTAACGATACATCACCGCGCGGACCTGCTTCGGCGGCGTTCCCGCGAATGGATTTGCCGCAAAGAGTTGCAGAACATCCGGCTGGTTCAGCAGCAGTTGTTCCTCGGTGAACACAACGAAGCGGTATTGCCGCCATGTGCCGAGCGACGCGAACCAGAGGTTCCATTCAAACCGCGGCTGATACGGCGCGTAAATCCCCGGCGGCCGGTTCAGATCCTGCGGTTTGTAGCGGAAGGGATAGGAACTCCACTCGACTCCGTTGGACGAGCCCTGGAATTCGATTTCGTAGCGCTCATGCGTCATGCTCTCGAACAATCCGTAGCGATTCGCGATACGGAAAGGATCGAGTGCCGTGACCGGCTTTTCCGGCAGCGGCACGCCCGGCTCAAATTTCCAGATCAGCAGCGCGGTGGTCGCGTAGAACACCCAGCCGAGGAAGACGCCCGCGATCGTCATGCGTACGGGCCGGAGCTGCTCGCGCAGGCTCGCGCGCGAACCCGCGGGCGCTGGTTGGGCGCCGGGCACCGCAACCGGTTTGCGATCGATCAGCCTTTTCACGCGTGCCGGAAGCACCCATGCGAGCACCCGATCGTCGAGCAGCAGAATGCCGAGCGAAAGCACAAGGTAATTCAGAAATGCGTAATTCGCGGTAAAGATGATGCCCAACTCGAAGGGCGTGATGATGCAGAAGCAAAGGACGCGAAATCGCCGCGGCAGGAAGACCATCCAGACGATCACGAGCTCGATCGCGAAGGTGAGAATCACCGTCGAGGCGTGAAACCAGTGCGGCAGATGCTGCATGTACCAGCCGATCCAGGTGGGCAGCGGGCCGTTCTGGTAATAGTCGTTCATGGCCGAGAAGTCCCGCCACGAAGGGTCGCCGCCCAGCAGTTTTCCCGCGCCGGATTCGAAATAGATGCGGAACCATTCCCACCGCAGCAAATACAGACTGGCGCGCGACGGCGGATTTTCGCGGCCGAGGCCCGGCAGAAATCCCGGCGGCGCAAAAAACAGGCTAATGAATCCGGCCTCGAGCAGCATGCCGTCAGACTGATAACTCGAAAAATCCTGCGATGAACTGATGAACGACAAAAAGCAAACGAAGCAGACGACGAGCGACGCACGGGGCCCGATGTTGAACAACAGCATCAGGGAAGCGATCGCGCCGATCCAACAGACCAGCATCAGCGCGCCGTCGCTCGAACCGAACCAGAAGAGCGAAGGCGCATACCAGAATCGCCAGCCGTGAAGCGCCGCCGCGACGGCTTGCAAGAAATCGCCCGCCGGGAGAATTCCGCGGGGCCCGATCAGGCCCTGGATCTGAAATAGGAGGGAATAGAACGCGGAAAAATACCAGAGCGCGAGCGAACGAAGGAAAATCCAGCGTGCCCAGATGTGCCCGGGGCGCTCCTCGGTCGGGTGTTCAGGACCGAGAAGCCAGTTCGTGAGTTGCGCGATTCGCTCGAACATCGCCCGCGATTATACAGAAGGGATTGGCGCGCAAAGCGGGATTGGCGTTCCCGTAGAACCTGCGTTAGGCGGAGTCAGGCCGGGCCAGGTTCGGCAGCCGAAGCTTCGCATAATTCGAAACTGGCGGGACGCCGTCGAGCGTCTGGCGGCCCTCGGTCAGCTCGATCAGGAATTCCTGCACGTTGAATCGGTGACCGTTGCGAAGATGCGCGAGCTTGCGGGCTTCGTGGAGCCGCAGATAGCTGCCATCGGGCTGGAGGATGCGCGTCTTCAAGTTGTCGGCCAGATACGGCGTGATGACCTCGGAAAAAATCTGATGGCACAGCGTCTGGTCTTTGATCCGGAAAATTACTTCGACGCGCTCGTAAATATTGCGTTGCATCCAATCGGCGCTGCCGAGGAACAGCTCCGTCTTGCCGCCATTGCCGAAGACGAAGATGCGGCTGTGCTCCAGAAAACGGCCGATCACGCTGCGCACGCGAATGCGGCTGCTGAGCCCGCGCACGCCCGGCCGCAGAGCGCACGCCCCGCGCACGATCAGCTCGGTTTGCACGCCCGCCTGCGACGCCCGGTAGAGCGCCTGGATGATTTTTTCGTCGAGCAGCGAATTGAATTTCGCGAAAATGAAAGCCGGCCGCCCAGCCTTGGCATGCTGGGTTTCGCGCTCGATTAGGCCCAGGAAGTTTTTGCCCAGATTCAGCGGCGCGACGAACAGCGGCGAATACTGCGACCGCTCCGAATGCGCCGTCAGATAGTTGAAGACGTGGTGTACGGCGGATGTAAGCCGCGCGTCGCTGGTGAGCAGGCTCAGATCGGTATAAAACCGCGCCGTTGACGGATTGTAGTTCCCCGTGCCCAGATGCGCGTAGCGGCGAATTTGGCCGTCGGGCTCGCGCCGCGCCACCAGGGCCAGCTTGCAATGCGTCTTCAGCCCGACCACGCCGTGAAACACTTGCACACCCGCTTCCTGCAGGTTGCGCGCCCACCGAATGTTGGAAGCTTCGTCGAACCGCGCCTTGAGCTCCACCACGACCGCGACTTCCTTTCGCGCCGCCGCGTCGATCAGTGCGCGCACGATCGGCGAATTCTCGCTCGTGCGATAGAGGGTTTGCTTGATCGAAAGCACGTCCGGATCCTGCGCGGCGCTTTCGATGAACCGCACGACGGTCGAATAGGAATCGTAGGGATGGTGCAGCAGCAAGTTGCGCTTGCGCACCAGCTCAAACACCGACGAAGCTCCGGGCTTCAAATGCACCTCGCGCGGCGAAAACGCGCGGTATTTCAAATCCAGCCGCGGGGTCAGCTCGTAAAGATTCATGAGCCGCGAGAGATTGACCGGTCCGTCGACGCGATAGACTTGCGAGGGAGAGAGCCGGAAATTCGCCTCCAACCGCTCGACAATTTCCTGATTCGCACCCGCTTCGATTTCCAGGCGCACCGCGGATCCCTTTCTGCGTCGATGGATCTGCAGGTCGACCGACTCAAGCAGGCTGCGCGATTCCTCCTCCTCCATGTAGAGGTTGCTGTTGCGCGTCACTCGAAACGCCGCGGCCGAAAGAATCTCGTAGCCGTGATAGAGCCGGTCGGCAAACGCGTGCACCACATCGTGCAGAAACACGAATTCGATGCTGTCCTTGGGGGACGGCAGCCGCACCAGCCGCGGCAGCGCGCGCGGCACAGTGACCACTCCCAAATAAATTTGCGACCCGCGCCGTTTTTGTTTCAGTAGAAACGCCAGGCAGAGCGCCTTGTTGAGCACGTGCGGAAACGGATGCGCCGGATCGACGGTGACCGGCGTCAGCAGCGGCTCGACCGTCTTCTCGTAGAACTGCTCGATATATTCGCGCGCCTGGGGGCGCAGGTCGCCCCGCCCCAGCACACGAACCGATTCTTCGTGGAGTGAGGGGACCAGATCCTCGCGCCAGCATTCGTACTGCTCGTCGACAAACGCTTGAATCTTTTCGGTAAGCTCGGCAAGCGATTGATCCGGTGTGCGGCCGTCGGCGCTTAACTCGCGATTTCCGTGCTCGACCTGTTGCATCAGCCCGGCGAGCCGGACCTCGACATATTCATCCAGATTGCTCGCGGTGATCGCGAGGAATTTCACGCGCTCAAGCAGCGGGTTCGACGAGTCATGCGCCTCGTCAAGGACCCGCTTGTTGAATTCCATCCAGGAAAGGTGGCGGTTAAAAAATCGCTGCGCGTCGGGAATGACTTTTTGACTCATGCTCGCCCCTGGGAGGCGCGCAAGAGTATCGCCTAAATATTGCTGGCGTGTTACGGCCTCCGAACAATCCCGGGGGTAGTAATCTAAGTCCTTTATTGATGTCCACTTGGGAGGCGCTCGGGTAAGCGGTGTAGGAGGCTAAGATGCCCAGAGGCTCAAACCGGATTCGATGGCAGCCGGCCGCTTCGGCCGAGTCTCTACTGGGGGTAAGCGGCCGACAGCGAGCGGAGGTAGGCGATGATGGCCTGCGCGTCCGCATGGTTCATGTGATAGATGTGCATGGGCTGGCGAATGGTCTCGCCATTCGGTCCTATGCCGCGTTCCAGGACGTCCTCGCCCTGCTGGTCGCTATATTCGCCGAAGCCCGCCAGTGGCGGCGCGTTATTGGCCCAGTTCGGATTCGAGTGCACGGGCATGATCCAGATCTGCGCGCCTTGCAACCGGCGGGACTCGTCGAGATTTCCGTTCATATCGCGGGGCGTGTGGCACTCCTCGCACATGGCGACATCTTCGACCAGATAGCGGCCGCGGTCGATATTGCTCTGCGCCGGGGGTTGGGCCGCGCTCTTCTGTTCCGCGGCAGCCGACTTTTCTCGCGACATCAGAAGCGATGAGGAAAACGCCGCGGCCATCACCACAGCCGCACAAACAATTACTTGTTTCCTTCGATTCATCGGATTTCAGTCCTGAGTCTTGATTAGAACGGCTCGTTCCCGAAAGGAAAGCCGTTCACCAGGGGAACGAGAAAGTATCGCAAAAACGGCAAGATGCGTCTATTGAGTTTTTCAGTTTGTTTTACTGGAAAGGGAGAGTTTTTCGATGGCGGAACGAGTTTGGGGCGTTCCGCTTTGGGTCAATCGGGCGAGTGCCCAGCGTGCGTGCTCGGAAATCAACCTGTCGTCGGAGGACGCCAGCCGCTCGAGCAGCCGCAGGGCGCGCGCGTGCTGTTCTTCTCCGACCGCGAGGCTGGAATTCCCCAGCGCCACGCACGCATTGCGCACCAGACCGCGCCATTTCGCACGCTTCACCGCGCTGCCTCGAAAAATCGCGCTGAATTCCTGCTGCGAGAGGGAACCCAGCCATTCCAGTTCGGGAGCGGCGAGGGATTTCCCGGCTTCTGTGATCTCCCGCGGCTGAAACGCGGGCACGTTTGTGATCGGCGCCTTGCGATTCCACGGGCACACATCCTGGCAGATATCGCAGCCGATGACGGCGCGGCCCATTGGCGGGCGCAGATCCTCGGAAATCGCGCCGCGCAGCTCGATGGTCAGGTAGGAAATGCAGCGTCGGGCATCCAGCACGTAGGGCTCGGGAAATGCCTGCGTGGGGCAGGCGTCCAGGCACCGCGTGCAGCTGCCGCAGAGATCGGCAGGCGCGGCTCTGCCCGCAGCCATGGTCGGCGCGAGATCGAGCGTCGTCACGATCACCCCGAGAAAGAGCCATGAGCCAAGCTGCGCGTTGATCAAGAAGGTATTCTTCGCGAGCCACCCGAGCCCCGCATACTTGGCCGCCACGCGCTCGATGATCGGTCCCGTGTCCGTATAGGCACGCGCGGCGAACGGCTCGGGAAACTGCTCCCCCATTTCGCCGATCAGCGATCGTAGCTTCCTCTGAATGACATGGTGATAATCGTCGCCCCACGCGTAGCGCGAAATCCAGCCGCGCGCCGATCCGCCGTCGGCACGCTCTGGAAAATCGGACGACTGCGGCTTGGAATTGTAGTTCGTCGCCACCACAATCAGGCTGCGCACTCCTTCCAGCACGCTCCGCGGATCGGCGCGGCGAGGATCGCGGAGATAGTTCATCTCACCGGCATAACCACGCGCGAGCCATTCCGGCAAGTGGCCAAGCTCCCGAAAAACCTCGTCCGCCGACACCGGCGCGATGCCGCAAAGATCAAAGCCCAGCGCGCGCGCCCGCTCGCATATCCAGCGCGTTCTCTCTTCCGGGAACATGCTTCCATGATGCATCAGCAGTGAATCCGGTGAAAATCTTTGTGTGACGCCACACCGCAGACACCCAACGGCCGGTGAAACGCCGGCGCCACAAAAAGCGTGTTTTGCTTGTAACCGCAGCGCGGGATTGCATAGAATCGCAAGGTTTGCGCGACAACGGAGAATTGATGAGCCATCGCATTGCCGCAAAAATTACGGGAGTGGCGGGCTTCGTGCCGCCGCGCGTGGTCACCAACGCGGACATGGAAAAGATGGTGGACACGACCGATGACTGGATCCGCACCCGCACGGGCATCCGCGAGCGCCATTTCGCCGAACCGGGGGTCGCGTCGTCGCACTTGGGCACGGAGGCGGCAAAAAAACTGCTCGCCGCCAAGGGCATCCGCCCTGAGGAAATCGAGATGATCGTGGTCGCCACGGTGACCCCGGACATGCTGTTTCCCGCGACCGCGTGCCTGATCCAGAATCGCCTGGGAGCCAAGAAAGCCTGGGGCTTCGACCTTTCCGCCGCATGCTCGGGATATGCCTATGCACTGACGGTGGGCGCGCAGTTCGTAGGCGCGGGCTCGCACAAAAAGGTGCTGGTGATTGGGGCGGACGTAATGACGTCGATCCTCGATTTCAGGGACCGCGCCACCTGCGTGCTCTTCGGAGACGGCGCAGGCGCCGTGCTACTGGAGCCGGCCACGAACGAAGCCGAAGGAATCATCGACTTCCTCCACGATATCGACGGCTCGGGCGGCTGCAATCTCTATATGCCCGCCGGCGGTTCGCTGCATCCCCCGTCGCATGAAACGGTCGACAAACGCATGCACTACGTCCATCAGGAAGGCCAGCAGGTATTCAAATACGCGGTGAAGCGCATGAGCGAGCTTGCCTGCCAGATTCTGGAACGCAACGGGCTGACCAGCCGCGATCTGGCGCTGGTGGTGCCGCACCAGGCGAACCTGCGCATCATTCGCGCCATGCAGGAACGGCTCGGAGTGGATGATTCCAAAGTGTTGGTGAATATCGACCGCTACGGGAACACGACTGCCGCGACAATTCCTCTTGGCCTGGTGGACGCCGTCGAACAGAAACGGCTGCGCAAGGGCGATCTGGTGCTCACGATCGCGGTCGGCGCGGGCTATACGACCGGCGCCGTGCTGATGCGCTGGGCCTACTAGAAACCGCGCCAGAAGGCCTCAACGCCGCCTGACAACCTTAGTCTTCGCCGCAGGTGCTGACGCAATTCCCCAAGATAACCAAAACCGGATTCACATCGCCCGGCGTCGTCGATATCAGGACGATCTTCGTTGACGAGACCACGATGGATTGGCCCGTGAACCCGGGCGGCAAGTTCAGCGAAACAGATCCGGTGCCGTCGGTCGCGCCGGTGCCACTCAAAGTATTCGTGCCGGTGACGGCCTGACCTCCAGTGGTCCCGCCCGAAGTGCTGATGTCCTCGGTGGCCGTGATCGAATCCGTGGTCGCTCCCGTCGTCGCGAGCGTCGCCACACCCGAAAAATCAGTCGTCAGGGAAGTATTGGGCGTCGCCGTTCCCGCCGCATACGTTCCCGCGATACCGGAGGTCGTGAATCCGCCGGTCGATTGGGGCTCGAAAATTCCGAGCACCGGCCATTGCAGATTTTCCAAGATGCAGAAAGCTTCGTTCGGCCCAATCACGTAGAAAACCGGCGAGATCGGAGTCACGAGACTGGTATCGAAGCGTCCAAACGAATCGTTGTTATCCGTCGATATCGAAATGTCGCTGCCCGTGAAACTCGCGGTGCTTCCACCGATGTTCTCGAACAGCTGTAGATTGAATCCCAAGCCGCCATTCGGACTCAGTTGTGAAACACCCACGTAGGGCAGATACAGGGTCTGTCCCGTGGGTATCACGCTTCCAAACAAACCGCCCACGCTAGGCCCGGACATCGTATTGCTCGGTG
This sequence comes from uncultured Acidobacteriaceae bacterium, assembly GCA_964563425.1. Lineage (GTDB taxonomy): Bacteria > Acidobacteriota > Terriglobia > Acidiferrales > UBA7541 > Palsa-295. The sequence goes on from CAZLWY010000049.1 coordinate 12,349, forward strand.
TGGTGAAAGGATAACCAACCTGCTGAATCATTTTCCCCACGGTCACGAACGGCGCGCTGGCGCTCAAGGTGTCGGTTTCCACCACAAACGCCTCGGTCAGCAATCCACTGGTGGTCGTAATCGGATACACGGCAAAGTCCATCGTCGAAGCCGGGGTCGTCAGGCTCATGGCGCAGCGGGCGGCCTGCTGCGAGACGCCGAATGTCCCCGAAAAGGTGGGGCTCATTGTGAACACGGTCTGTGGATCGTTGATGTCCACTTCGCCCGTATCGATATTTCCCGGCGTCGAATTACTGGTCGGCACCTCGGCGGTAAAGCGGCCCACCATGGCCATGGGACCGGGCGTTACACCGCTGAAGTTTCCGGTCGCACCCGAAACTCCGATGACCCAGTTCGCACCCAGCGGTCCGGGGCCCGACAAAGTGCTGTTCGCACACGTGGCCGTGTTCTCGAGCTCGATCTGGCCCGAGCCGCGCACTCCGGTCGAGTCAAATTCAACAATGCGGCCGTGCGCACCGGTTGAGTCAATCGAGAAATCGTATGTCGGTGATCCGGCGAGAGAGGAAAAGACTAGTTGTCCCCGATTGTCGCTCGTCAGCGTGAAAGTGCCCGTGAACGCACCGTTCGATGGCCCGTTCTGGATGGAATCGACGTCTTCAAACCCGCCGGAAATCTTGCTCACGCCATCGGCTGCAAAGCTTCCCGCGACCATATACGGACCCGCGGCGTTGAATCCGCTCAATTCGAACGCGTAGTTTCCGCTCAGCAGGTTCGTTACCGTGATGCTCAGCTGCCCGGCCATTGTTGTCGCGGTCATCGGTGGCGTTTCGCTGTCGGCCGCCTGAATCGTAAACGTGTTGTAAACACCCGGCATCGTTGGCGTGCCGGTTATCTGACCACCCATGCTCAGCGAGAGTCCCGCGGGCAGCGTGGTGCCATTCGTCAACGACCAAGTGTAGGGGGGAATTCCGCCCGTGGCCTGCAGCTGCGTGGAAGGGTACGCCTGGCCTTCGACCCCGTTCGGCAGTGAAGTCGTGGTGATTCCAAGCGCCGCCGTCGGCGCGATCGTGAGGGTGATCGTATTCACTTCCGACGGAAATGCGATCGAAGTCGCCTGAATCGAAACGGTAAATTGCGCTGCGACCGCCGTCGTCGGCGCCGCGTACGTCGCCGACGTCACGCTGTTCACCGTAAACGTTCCCGGCGGGGTCGGGGCGTTCGTTCCCGGCGTGAACACCCAGGTCACGCCTTCTCCCGTCGTGTCCTTTGGAACCGTCGCGGTGATCGTCGTCGACTGCCCGGCACTGAGCTTGGTCGAAGTGGCGTGGAGGATGACTTTGTCGTAGTCCGACGGGATACCAGCGCAGCTCGTGCAACTGTTGCTCTGCAAAAACATCAACATTGCCAGACAGAATATGGAAGGGATGCCCGAATTCTTCACCATCGCCACTCCTCGCATCGACGAATCACCCAGCCCCGGCTCAGAAGGATTGTTCTTCTCATTTAGACCACAAAATCCGAGGATTCAGATTGGAAATGACCGGCGAGAATGGCGTATCAGGTAACCTTTGCCCGTGGGAGGGGGCGAAAACAGGACATCTGGCCCCGCCCGGCCTTCTTCCATCGTTCGATTTCAGCGATAATCAATGGGTAGGGCGAAGCCAAATCTGGTGGGAAAGGATCCCCCTTGCGCGCAGTCATCACAGGCGGAGCAGGTTTTCTCGGGTCGCACCTGTGCGACTACTTCATCGATAAGGGCTGGGACGTGCTTTGTCTCGACAATCTCGTCACCGGTGCCAATTCCAATATCGAGCACCTGCTCACGCATCCGCGATTCAAGTTCGCGCAGCAGGACGTTTCTAAATTCATCGATGTATCGGGGCCGCTGGACGTGGTGATGCACTTTGCGTCCCCGGCAAGCCCGCCGGATTACCTGAAGTTCCCGATTCAGACGCTGAAGGTGGGTGCGCTTGGCACGCACAACGCGCTCGGCCTGGCCATGGCCAAAAAAGCCCGCTTCCTGCAGGCCTCGACTTCAGAATGCTACGGCGATCCGGAGGTGAGCCCGCAGCCGGAAAGTTACTGGGGACACGTGAACCCCATCGGTCCGCGCGGCGTCTATGACGAGGCCAAGCGCTTCGCCGAAGCCATCACCATGGCCTATCACCGCTACCACGGCGTCGATACTCGGATCGTCCGGATCTTCAACACCTACGGGCCGCGGATGCGGCTCAACGATGGACGGGCGCTGCCGAACTTCCTCTATCAGGCGCTGGTCGGCGAGCCGATCACCGTCTATGGCGACGGCAAGCAGACCCGCAGCTTCTGTTACGTGGGAGATTTAATCGAAGGAATCTACCGCCTGCTGGAGTCGAACGAACACGAACCGACCAATATCGGAAATCCGACGGAAATCACGATCCTGGAGTTCGCCGAACGTGTGCGCGCTCTGGTCGGCACCAACGCGCCCATCGTTCATCACCCCTTGCCGCAGGATGACCCCAAACAGCGCTGCCCGGATATCACCAAGGCCAAGCGCATTCTGAATTGGGAGCCGAAGGTGAAGCTGGACGAAGGCCTAAAGATCACCTACGAACACTTCAAGAAACAGGTAGCAACGGCAAGAGGCTAGCGCCATTGCCGGACGCCGCCGGCCAGGATGCTCACCTGAAAACGAGCCCTGCGGCTAGTTCGAGGTGGAGTGCGGCTCGCTGCCGCTATTTTGCGCGAGGCCGCAACCAACCGCTGGCGCAGCCACAAGGATGGAGACAAGAACGCCGATCGGAAAATCGGCGTGCCCCGGGGAACCCGACTAGTCTGGCCGCCCAAACGACCGATACTCGAACCCGAGCTTGATCATCTCCTGCGGCGACAGCAAATTCCTCCCATCCACAATCAAAGGCCGCGCCATCGAGTCCCGTATGCGTTCCCAATCGAGCTTCTTGAACTGATCCCATTCCGTGGCAATCAACAGCGCTTCTGCTCCTGCAGCAGCATCGTAGGCCGACTCTGCGTACTCAATGTCAGGCAGAATCGCACGGGACCGCCCCATGGCCTCCGGATCGTAGGCCCGAATGATCGCCCCTTCGACCAGCAGACGGTTCACCAGATCGATCGCCGGCGCGAACCGCACATCGTCCGTATTGGGCTTGAACGCCAGTCCGAGCACGCCGAGTTTCTTCCCGCGGACCACCCACAGCGCGTTGCGGAGCTTCTGGTAAAAAGCATCGATGCGCTGCTTGTTGATCTTTTCCACCTCTCGCAGCAGTGAAAAATCCACGCCCGAGCGTTCCGCCAGGTGCACGAACGCCTGCAAATCCTTCGGCAGGCAGAATCCGCCGAACCCCAGGCCCGCGGAAAGGAAGCTCGGCCCGATGCGCGGATCCATTCCCATCGCGCGGACCACTTCGCCGATATCCGCGCCCAGACGCTCGGCCAGATCGGACACCATATTGGCGTAGGAAATCTTCAGCGCCAGGAAGGAATTCGACGCGTGCTTGATCAGCTCGGCGCTGTTAATGGTGGTGACCAGCCAATTCGGCATGGGGCCAGTGGGGCATTCCGGTGCGTGAACCGGGCAATCGAACTTGCGGTCCAGCACCGGCTGGTAGATTTCCTTCATCTGCTTTTCCGCGAGTTCGCTTTCCACGCCCACCACGATCCGGTCCGGATGCAGGAAGTCTCCCACGGCGGTTCCCTCGCGCAGGAACTCCGGATTCGACGCCACCTGGAAAGTAACGTTCGATTTTCGGCCGTAGGCGGAAAGTGCGCGTTTCAATTCCTGTCCCGTTCGCGCCGGCACGGTGCTCTTTTCGACGACGAGCTTGGGCGTCTTGGCTTCGGTCGCGATCACGCGCGCCACGTGATCGATGGCGCTCAGGTCCGCGTCGCCATTGGGCAGCGGCGGCGTCCCCACGCAAATGAAGAAAGCATCCCCGAACGCGACCGCATCGGCAGGGTTGGCGCAGAACTTCAAACGGCCGTTCTTGCGCGCCTTGGGGATCACGTGCTCGAGCCCAGGCTCGTAGATGGGCATTCCGCCCTTTTCGAGCGTTTCAATCTTGCTGGTATCGTTGTCGGTGCACATGACTTCGTGGCCGATGCCCGCAAAACAGGCACCGGTGACTAACCCGACGTAACCGGTACCGATGACGGATATCCTCAAGTGAATCTCCTGGTTTCGAGTGAATTCGAAAATAGCGCTATCGAATTTAATTCTGATGCACGGCGCGGCTTCCGGCAACATTTTTATCTCGCTGGTTCTTCCGGAGGCACCTAGCCGTTTGCCCGATCCGTCGGCTCCGACCTAAGCTGCTCGTTACGCGAGTCTTAGGACGTACAGGATACTCTTTCCTCACATCTGCTCAGTGAACTGAGCCTGCCGGCCGGCTTCTCGCCTATTCTAAAGGTGGAGAGACATGGCCGATCCGACCAAATCGCACGCGGGCACCTCCCGTCCGGGTGACCCACGCAGCCCCGTCGAGCTGCAGAAGACGCTGCTGCTCTCGGAAGTTCCGGAAGCAAACACGGTCATTCCGGACCCCACTCCCAAGCCGGACACTGAACCCACCGGCTCGTTGAGTCCTGCCGCGCTTGCTGCACTGTCGCAGCGCTATGAGATTCTTGCCGAAGCTGGACAGGGCAGCATGGGCAACGTCTATAAAGCCCGCGATAGGGAAACGCGCGAAGTGGTAGCGCTCAAGCTCCTAAAGTCGGAAATCGCCTCCGACCAGACCATGATCGAGCGATTCAAGAACGAGCTGCTGTTCGCCCGCAAGATCACGCACAAGAACGTCTGCCGCGTCTACGAATTCAACCGCATCGGTCCGGTTGCCTACACCTCGATGGAGTTTGTCGAAGGCGAGAGCCTGCGCTCCGTGCTGAACCGTTTCGGCGGGCTGCCCACGCGCAAGGCAATCGATCTGGTCGGACAGATATGCTCGGGCCTGAAAGAGGCGCACGCACAGGGCATCGTCCACCGCGACCTGAAACCTGAAAACGTGATGATCGACGGTCAGGGCAACGTCAAGATCATGGACTTCGGTATCGCCCGGTCCATGGAGGCCGTCACGCGGCTCACCGGGTCGATGGTCGGCACTCCTGCGTACATGGCACCCGAGCAGGTGGCCGGAAAATCGGTCGATTACCGCACGGATATTTATTCGCTCGGCCTGATCGTGTATGAGCTTTTTACCGGCGCCCAAGCATTCCAGGCCGAAAACGCAGTCGCCGTAGCGCTGAAGCAAATGCGCGAATCGCCGATTCCACCGCACGAAATCGAGCCGATGATTCCCGTGGCGATCGAACGCGCCATTCTGAAATGCCTTGAAAAAGAGCCGGTGAAGCGCTTCCAGTCGATTCCCGAGCTCGAAGCTGCGCTGCGTTCTCCGCTGGCGCCGGCCGCTCCGCAGGCTGCGGTGAATTACAAGCTCAACCATTCAAGCCACGCTCCGTCATTGCCGCCTTCGTTTGCGGCCGCCGCTGAGCCGAAGCGGACTTCACCGGTCACCTGGGTGCTGCTCGGCGCGCTGCTGGTGGTCGGCGGCTACGCGGGCTGGCACTACTACCCGGTCGCGCAGGCCACGATGAATCTTCTGCCGCCCGCCGCGCCCGTTCCACCGGCCCCGCCCGATTTCGCGCTGAATACGACTCCTGCGGCCAAGCCGGCCGCGGATCAGACTCCCGCCACGGCGCCACCGGCAGCGCCCGCACCTGCCGATGCAAAATCCGATGCGGACGCTGACAAATCCGCTGAGACCGATTCTGAAGCACCGGCCCCGGCGAAAGCCGCGCCTCTCTCGGCCCCTCACGAATCCGCGCCGGCTAAGAATCAAAATTCTGACTCCGCCGTAGCTGCGAGGCCGAATCCGCATCCCGCAAGCCGGGGGTTCGGCGAAAACGAGCCCGTCTTGCAACCTCCGGTGAACGACCATACGCCCAGCTACCTTTGGGTGGGCCGCTTCGAGCACGAGGACAAAGCACAGAATACCGCGAAGAAAATCCAGGATCTCGGCCTGCCGGTTACGGTCGTTCCACGCCCGTCTCTCACCGGCCAGGTCTACGTGGTTGTCACCGGTCCGTACGGGCCCGAGCGCGTCGAAAGCGCCATGGATTACCTCAAAACGCAGGGCTTCTCCGATGTCCGTTTGATAAAAAACCCCATGGGTGGTCAACGGAATCAAAGTCACTAAATTTCGGAGGCTCCAGGGAATGAGCACGGAGATGAAATTTGGGGCGCGGACCGACATCGGATGCGTCCGCGAGAATAACGAAGACAGCTATCGCATCGCGCCGGATATGAATCTGTACGTCCTGTCGGACGGCATGGGCGGGCTCGAGGCAGGAGAAGTCGCCAGCCGCATGGCCGTCGACGCTGTGCTCGAGCAATATCGCGAGTCGGAGGCGAATCCGGATTTGCCTCTCACGGGCGTGCCCGTTGAAAGCGTTTCCGCGGCCTCGAACCGCCTGGCCAGCGCGATTCGATTCGCGAACGAGCAGGTGTATCGCGCCGCGCAACAGGGAGCCGGTCATCGCGGCATGGGCGCAACGATCGTCGCCGTGAAATGCACCGACCACCGCATGAGCGTGGCGCACGTCGGCGACAGCCGCATTTATCGGCTGCGCGCCGGCAAGCTCGAGCAGCTGACCAACGATCATTCGTTCGTCGCCGAACAGGTGCGCAACGGCAAGATGACGCAGGAAGAGGCCAACGCCAGCACCATGCAAAACGTGTTAATCCGCGCCCTGGGCATCGATCCCGCCGTCGAAGTGGACTTAAACGAAGTGCCGCTGGTGGAAGGCGACACAGTTCTGCTCTGCTCCGACGGCCTCACGCGCGAGCTTTCCGACGCGCAAATCGCTGCCGTGCTGGGAGAGCGTCGCAATCCGGAAACGGCCGCCGCCGAGCTCGTCGAACTCGCCAAGCGAGCCGGCGGCGGGGACAACGTGACCGTGATCGTGCTGCGCTGCGTGGCCAAGGCGCAGGGGGCGCTGGCCCGCATCGCGAAATGGTTCACGAAATCGGCGTAACTGCCGCGGCCTTGGATGGAATTGGAATATTGATTTTCGGAGGACGAAGATGGCAAAGCTCGTACTGAAGTTCGAAAATTCGGTGCTCAAGGAAATGCCCGTCGGCTCGCGCGAAGTCAGCATCGGCCGCTCGCCGGAAAACGGCCTGGTGATTGACAATCCCGCCGTGTCGCACTACCACGCCCGCGTGTTCAACGAAGAGGGCCGCCTGATGCTCGAGGATTTCGGCAGCATGAACGGCACGTTCGTCAACGGCCAGCGCGTGAAGATGGTCTCGCTCAAGCCCGGCGATTCTGTCGGCATCGGCAAGCACACCATCGTGGTTTCCGAATCGAGGGACCTCGACGGCTTCGCCGCCGGCAGCGGCGGCAGCGCGAAACCGCCCGCTCCCAAAATCAACGAGACTGTCATGCTCGACACGAAAGAGCGCCGCGAATTCCTCCAGAAGATCGCCGCAGTCGGTGAGAGCGCGCAGGTCGCGCCCGCGCGCGTGAAGATCGCCACGCTGGTCGTCCGCAAAGGCCGCACCAGCCAGAAGGAATATTCACTCAACGACAAACTCACGGTCGTCGGCAAGTCCAGTCTGGCGACCGTGAAGCTCAAGGGATGGTTCGCGCCCAAGGCCGCCGCACAGATCACGCGTCGCGAGGACGGTTCCTACACAATCGCCGCGGTTGACAAAACCCCGAGCGTAAACGGCCTCCCGATTACGCACCCAACAGTGCTCTCGGCAGGAGACGTGATCGCCGTAGCCGGCATCGAGATCGACTTCCTGTACCGCGACTGAGCTAAAGCTGTCGCCATTGCTTTTCTCTGCGCCCACCGCATCTCGGCGGCGGAGGGAGCATGTCTCTGCGCCGAATTCGCCACCTTCGCCCCAAACTGCTATCATTCGTTCGCACGATTTCTTTAGGAGCGATTCAATGTCGGAACCCACCAAAGAAGAATTGATGGCACGCATTGCCGAGCTGGAAAAACAGGCGGGCTCGCGGCCGAAAGGCAGCGTCGAATTCCGGGTAGGCGAAAAAGGCGGCGTCAGCGTCTACGGCCTGGGCCGCTTCCCGGTCACTCTCTACTACGAACAGTGGATTCGCCTGTTGGACAAATCGGAGGACCTGCGGAATTTCCTGGAGGAAAACAAAAGCAGGCTGAAACTAAAGAACGCCTAAAAAATCCCAGCCTAGCTCCCGGTCTTTTCGAGCTCTTCGATCATCGCCGGCACGATTTCGAACAAATCCCCGACGATCCCGTAATCTGCCACCTCAAAAATCGGCGCATTCGCATCCTTATTGATCGCCGCAATCGTCCGCGAGCCCTTCATTCCGACGACGTGCTGGATGGCCCCGCTGATTCCGAGCGCCAGATAGAGCTTCGGCACCACGGTCTGGCCCGAGCTCCCGATCTGCCGGTCCATCGGCAGCCAGCCCTCATCGCAGATCGGCCGTGACGCGGAAATTTCTCCGCCCATCAGCTTCGCCAGCTTTTCCGCCATCGGAATATTCTCCGGGGCTTTGATCCCGCGCCCCACGGAAACCAGAATCGGCGCCTGTGTCAAATCCACCGCCTGCTTCGCCTCGCGGAACAGTTCGAGCGGCTTCGTGCGAATCTGCTCCGGCTTCAATTCGACGCTCACCGGCTTCACCGCGGCCTTGCCACTCGCATGCTTCGCCGCCAGGTCCGCGCGAAACGCCCCGGCCTGAAATGTCGCCACCCACGGCGGCTCGCCCGTGAACACCACATCCGCCGCAGTCCGTCCCTGAAACATCTGCCGCACGAAAATCAGTTTCCCGTTCTCATGCCGATAGCCTACGCAGTCGCCGATCATCCCCCTGCCCATCGACGCCGCCAGCTTCGGCGCGAAATCCCGCACCTGATACGTGTGCGGCAGCAGCACCAGGTCCGGCTTCGCCGACTCAATCACCTGCCGCAGGGCGATCGAATACGCGTCCGGCGTGTACTGTTCGAGCAGATCGTGCTCGACCCGCAGAACTTCATCGAGCTGGTAGCCAGCGAGCTCGTCAGCCAGCCCCGCAAGGCCCTTGCCCACCACCACGCAGGAAAGCGTGGCCTTCTCGACGCCCGCCATTTGCTGCGCAGCAGCCAGCGTCTCGAAGCTGACCTTGTTCCACTTCGCGTCGCGCTGCTCGGTGATAAGGAGAATTTTCATCCGATTAGAGCACACGCGCTTCGTGGCGGAGCTTCTCGATCAATTTCGCCGCAGCCTCTTTCGCAGTCCCCGAAATAAATTCCGTCTTCTTCGTTTTCTGCGGCACGTAAATCCGCTCCACGCGTTGCGTGCCCGCGTCGGCCACGCCGAGCGTGCCGCGATCGATGGTCGCGATTTCTTTCTTCTTCGCGGCCATGATGCCTTTGAGCGTGGCATAACGCGGCTTGTTGATGCCCGATTGAATCGTGATCACCGCCGGCAGCGGCAGCTCGACCCACTGAAACCATCCAGCCTCTAGCTCGCGCTTCAATTTCAGCCGCCCGTCGGCCGCCTCGATCGCCATAATGATCGTCGCATGAGGCCGCCCCAGCAGTTCCGCCAGCAGCACCCCAGTCTGCCCAAATCCCTGGTCCTCGCTCTGCAATCCGGTCAGAATTAAATCGAAGTTTTCTTTTTCGATGGCGGCGGCAAGGGAACGCGCCGATGTAAGCGGATCGAGCTTGTAGAATTCATTGTCGGCGACGTGGATCCCGCGCTCGGCCCCTTTCGCCAACGCCTCTTTGATGGCCTGCTTGGCGCGCTCCGGGCCCATCGAAATCGCCACCACTTCCCCGCCGTGCTTTTCCTTCAGCCGCAGCGCCTCTTCCAGCGCAAACCCATCCGGCTCGTTCGTCTCGAATCCAATGTCAGACTCACGAATCCAAGCGGAAGCATCGGCAATCGCAAGAGGAGCGTCCTTGGCAGGAACCTGCTTCACGCAAACGCCAATCTTCACAAAACGCCTTTCCCTGTAGCTCACCCCGATTCGCAGGGGTGAGGCCCGTCGGCCTAGCAGCGAGGTGTAGCGCCGCGTTCTTCAGCGCGGCATTTTGATTCGACCGTTATTTCCCGTCCCAGCGCTTGAAAAGCAGCGAAGCATTCGTCCCGCCAAACCCAAACGAATTCGAAAGCGCGTAAACCGCCTCGGCCTTCCGCGACTGGTTGGGTATGTAATCGAGATCGCACGCGGGATCGGGATTCTCGTAGTTGATCGTCGGCGGCAAAATCTGATCGCGCAGGGCCAGCACGCTGATGCCCGCCTCCAACCCGCCCGCGCCGCCCAGCAGATGCCCGGTCATCGATTTCGTCGAGCTGATCGGCACTTTCTTCGCGCGCGCGCCGAAGACCCGCTTCAGCGCCGCCGTCTCGATCGAATCGCCCATCGGCGTCGAAGTGCCGTGCGCGTTCACGTACCCGACGTCGTCGGGCGAAATCCTCGCATCCTTCAGCGCCGCCTGCGTAACGCGATAGCCGCCGTCGCCGCCCTCGGCAGGCTGCGTGATGTGATAGGCGTCGCCCGACATTCCGTAACCCACCAGCTCGGCCAGAATATTCGCGCCGCGCCGCTGGGCAAAATCGAGCGACTCCAGAATCAGCATCCCTGAGCCCTCGCCCACCACAAATCCGTCGCGCGCCGCGTCAAACGGCCGGCTCGCCCTCTCCGGTTCGTCGTTGCGCGTTGAAAGTGCGCGCATCGCGGCGAATCCGCCGATGCCCATCGGCGTCACCGCCGCTTCCGATCCGCCGGCCAACATCACTTCCGCGTCGCACCGTTGAATGATTTTGTACGCATCGCCTAAAGCATGCGCCGATGCCGAGCACGCCGTAGCCGTCGCGGAATTCGGCCCCTTCGCTCCATAGCGAATCGACACATTTCCCGCCGCCAAATTCACAATCGCCGAAGGAATAAAGAAAGGAGAGATTTTGCCGGGGCCGCCGTTGAGGTATTTCGAATGTTCCCGCTCGATCACATCGAATCCGCCGATGCCCGATCCGATGTAAACGCCCGTCGAGTCCGCGATTTCAGGCGTGATTTTCAGGCCTGCCATCTGCATGGCGAATTCCGAAGCGGCCATGGCGAGCTGAATGAAGCGCGCCATCTTCTTCAGCTCTTTTTTCTCGACCCAGATCAGCGGGTCGAAGCCGCGCACTTCGCCGGCGATGCGGCAATCAAAACCGGTAACGTCAAAATGCGTGACCGGACCGATCCCGCTCTTTCCGGCCTGCAGGTTGCGCCACACTTCCTCGGTTCCAATGCCGCACCCGCATACCAATCCGACGCCCGTCACTACAACTCGGCGGTTCAACGAAAACTTCTCCTGTTCGGGATAGGACGATCCGGCGGGA
>CAZLWY010000050.1:0-47556 GCA_964563425.1 uncultured Acidobacteriaceae bacterium
AGGTGGAACGCACCCTTGCCTGGCTCGGCAACTTCCGCCGGCTGGTTGTCCGCTACGATCGCTCGATCACCATTTATGAGGCTTTCTTTCATATCGCCTGTTTCATGATTACCTTACGAAGGGTTTTGAAATGAGCTCTAGACATATAATCGGAGCCAGGAGCGTTTATGACCAAATGGCAATTGCAGGAGGCCAAGGCGCGTTTCAGTGAACTGATCGACGATACTCTTGAGAAGGGGCCGCAAGTTGTGACCCGTCGGGGAATCGATACCGCGGTTGTCGTTTCCATTGACGAATGGCACAAGCTAAAAGACGAAAATCGTTTGACGTGGAAGGATGTACTTCTGAGTAAAGGTCCGCGATTCGAAATTCCGCACAGCAAACGTGGCGTGGTCAAATCGCGCAAACCTGCGGTGTTCGATTGATCCGCTACCTGATCGACACCAATGTGGTTTCCGAATTGCGCAAGCCCAAGCCCTATGGTGCGGTAGTCGCCTGGTTGCAAAGTCTTGAATTGGGCCAGGGCTTCTTCTCGGCGGTGACGTTCGGAGAAATTCAGAAGGGTGTGGAGCTCACGCGTCGACAGGACCCCATAAAAGCGAACGACAGTGAGGGCTGGGCAGCGCAGTTAGAACGCACGTCGCAAGTTTTGTCCATGGATGCAGCGTGTTTTCGCGAATATGCGCGTCTGATGCACCGCCGTTCCGATACCCTCGGGGAGGATGCCATGATTGCCGCCACGGCTCGCGTCTACGGCCTCACCGTGGCTACTCGGAACGAACGCGATTTCACGCATTTCGAGGTGGCTGTCTTGAATCCCTTCCGGCACCGGGCGCCGTAGGGCCCGTACTCCAGTGGCCTCGCATCGGTTGGATTGGTGGACGTGACCAGGATATTCCATCGGTCAATCGATTATTTTCTCTAGGAGTCGAAAGACGTGTCCGTTCCTCGCCGATTGACTACGCTGGAAAAGAACGCTGCCGAAAACCAGACTAGCGCGGATTGGTTAGAGCGTGGAGAGTGACGCCCGATTGCCGGAGTGTTCGAGCCACCGTGGCGGCAATCTCCGGAGCTTCCGCCGTATCGCCGTGGATGCAAATGGTCTCGGCGTTTACGACAATTTCATTTCCATTGCGCGCAACCGCGATTCCTCGGTTGACAATGAGCAACGCCTGTTGGCCAGCCTCAACAGGATCACTGATCAGCGCATCCGGGAGTCTGCGTGAGCGCAGAGTTCCGTCCGCCTCGTACCGTCGGTCGGCAAAACCTTCGGCGGCAACCCGAAAGCCAGCCTCTCGAAAAACGTCCAGCATCGGCGAACCGGCCAAGCCGATAAGTATGAGATCGCGACTCCATCGAGCCACCCCGATAGCAATTGCTTGCGCCGTAGCAGAATTGCGCGCCGCTTGATTGTAGAGTGCGCCATGTGGCTTCACGTGATTCACGCAAGCCCCACATGAGGCGGCCACTTTGGCAAAACTCTTCACCTGCTCGAATACACAATTGGCAGTTGCTTCTGCGGACAGCTCCAACTCGACGCGACCGAAATTGAGCGGATCAGGATAGCCAGGATGCGCGCCCACTGCGAGCTTCCAGCCAAGGGCTTGCCGGATAGTCGCCTTCATGGTTCGTTCGTCGCCTACATGACCCCCGCAAGCGACATTGATCGAAGTAAGGGACGGCATCAATGACTCCTGCGTTCCGTCCGCAATGGACTCGGGCAACTCTCCCATATCGCAATTCAAGTCAATCGATTTCATTCTTGCATGAACCTCTTCGACGCTAGAAGCTCCTCCTGTTCTCTTAACAGCGATCGTGCGGTCTCCAATTCGACTCGCTCAAACCGAAGCTCATCTCGAGGGCGGAGCTGCCCCACTCGATGAATATCCGCCGAAATTACATTGGCGATCTTTGGATAACCTCCCGTGGTCTGCTGGTCCACAAAAAGGATGATGGGCTGGCCCCCCGGCGGAATCTGAACGGCTCCCAGCGAAACTCCTTCGGTGATCATCTCTCGCCCGGAACGCGATGGGATCGCCCTGCCTTCCAAACGCAGCCCCATCCGATCGGATTCCTCGGCGACACGATACGCGCTGGTATAGAACAACCGCTGGGATGAGTCGGGAAACCAATTATTCTGTGGGCCTGTAGTGACGCGCAGGACCGTACGATGCGACAAACTCTCAATTACTCGCGGAACGATCGTTCGATTCCGGAAAGAAGCCCTCGTGGGCACAATCTTCAGTACATCCCCCTGCCTCAATGGTCGGCCATTTAGACCCCCTAGTCCGGACAACACATGCGTCGACGCGCTGCCCAGGAAGTGTTTCACGTCGATTCCGCCTTGAACGCATAAATAGCACCGAGCTCCCGACCGCGTGACACCCAGACGAAGCGTTTGACCCGGCTGCGCTTCAATCGAAGTCCATAGATCAACGGGATGATCATCCAGATCCGCGTCAAATTCGGACCCGGTCAGCGCCGCCACCGCGCCTTCGGGAAAGCAGAATGTGCCGCCGAGCAACGTCATCTCGAGCGCAGGTGCATCCTCGGTATTTCCGACTAGGCGATTTCCGAGCCGAAGTGAAATCGGATCGGCAGCCCCAGACGGTGAAACACCCAGGGGACCAAAGCCTTCACGTCCCAAATCCTGAACCGTAGTGAATAGACCCGGTACCAGGACTTTTATCATGTTCGCATCTTCTCGAGTGCCGCAAACTGCTCGAGGGAAATCGGAGTAAATCGAACCCGGTCCCCAACCGACAACAGGCTCATGTCGCTTCGATCCGGCCGGAACATTGCGACCGGAGTGCGCCCGATCAATCGCCAACCCCCAGGCGTGGCGAACGGATACACACCGGCCTGATCGCCCGCTATTCCAACGCTGCCGGCCGGCACGCTCCGCCGCGGGGTGGTCAAACGTGGCGTGGCCAGCGCTTTTGGCAATCCCCCGAGATATGCGAAACCGGGTACGAAACCCAGGAAGAAAACGACATAGACCGCTGAAGCATGTAGCTCGATCGCTTGAGAGGCTGTTATTCCATGCATCGAAGACAAGTCGTCGAGGTCTGGACCGAAGTGGCCGCCATAACAGACGGGGATTTCCAGCAGGCGAGGTTCCGGGAGACGGACGTCCTCGATCCGGTCGAGATACAGCCGCAGAATAGCTTCCAGCTCGTCTTGTTGCAGCGTGAGCGCATCAAATTCGACTAACAGCGAGGTGTACGCCGGGTGAAGGTTGCGGATGCCCCTGACTGGTTTCGACTGAAGCAACCAGAGCAATTTCATGACACGTTGGTGTGCTTCGGGCGTGATTTCTTGGTCGAAGTAAACTAGTAGCGATTGATCGCTTGCGGATTGGAATCGCGTCCCGTCGGCCACCGGAGTCAGCATGCCCACGAAAGTATAAAGTACGTCGAACTTTGTGCGAAACAAAGCAGCACAGTGTCAGACCAGGGGGGACGCAATGGCGTGTGAGCGTGTAGGGCGCGAACCGCGAGTTGCAGACAGCCCAAACATGCAAGGCCGCAGTCGTGCGTTAAAAGTGACTGAAGTTGCGCTTCCGACTAGGCGGGGCCCTCGCTGCGGCCAACGAGTTTCTGGAATTCCGGATCTTCGTGCAGGCAATCGAGATCGGAATCTTTGGCTGCCCAATCTCGGTTGCTGTATCCGGCCGCAAACGATTTCTTGAGCGTCTCGAGCGCCTCCGTTTTTCTCCCAAGGACTCCGTACGTGCAGGCGGCATTGTAGAGGGTGCTGGGATCTCCGGGGCGAAGGGCGACGGCGGTCTGCACGTGCCGGATGGCTTCATCCGCGTCTTGTTCGGAGTAGGCAAGGTTCACAGCCAGCAAGATACGGGCCCGCACGTCTTCAGGCACAAGCTCGAGTTGTTGGCGGAGGGACTTGATAAACCGATCGCCGAGGTACTCGACTTCCTGCTTTCGACCCAGCCGTCTCAAGGACCGGCCATAGGGGATATAAGTGTTATAGTCGTCTCCGTTGGCTTCAATCGCCCGCTCTGTCAGCGCCGCGGCCTTTTCAAATTGGCCGGATGCGAAATACGCCCGACCGAGAATGTCCCACGATCCTTCACAATCGGGCTTGCGCTCGATGGCGCGCTGAGCCAGCTGCGCGGATTCGTCATATTTCTTCTGCGCGTAACAGATGCGGGCGTGAGCTACCAGCACTTCCGGTAGATCGGGCGCAAGCGAAGTGGCCCGGTCGCAAGCAGCCAGTCCTCGTTCAATCCATTTCGGGCTCTGCTCACGCAGCTCGTAAATAAGGCCGCACAGGTGCGTAATCCCGGCATGCGCCAGGGCGAAATTCTGATCCAGCTGGATGGCCTGTTCAAACATTTGGAGGCCGTAGTCCATGTTATAGCGGCGCGTGTAGCTCCTTCCGCGCAGGTAAAAATCATACGCCTGCGGATTTTCCGTCGGCTTGCGAGCGATGGTTTTCTCTTCCTGCGGCGTAAGCGTGATGCGCAGGGCTTGCGCGATGCTCCGAGCGACCTCCTCCTGGATGGCGAACACGTCCTCCAGCTGCCGGTCGTAGCGCTCAGCCCACACGGGATGCCGTGTGGAGGCCTCCACCAGCTGTGCGGTGATCCGCACTCGGTTGGCGGCGCGGCGGATGGAGCCTTCCAGCACATAGGCGGCACCCAGCTGCTGGCCCACCTGTAGCGCGGTGACGGGTTTGTCGCGGAATACAAGCATCTCTGAACGCGGGAACGTTTCCAGTTTGGCAATCTTTGAAAGCTCGGTGACGATGTCTTCGGTAATCCCGTCGCGGAAGTATTCGTCTTCCTTCGAGCCGCTCTGGTTCTCGAAGTAGAGCACCGCCACGGACTTTTGCTTGGCCGCCGCCGGATACCCCCCGGCAACTCCCTCCGGGGCCCTTGCAACTGGACCGCGCACTCCCTACGCTCGGCCGGTCGACTCAAGGCTGCGCTTCAGCCGTCGCAGATCTGTCTTCAACTCCGTGGCGGTCTGATAACGAAAGTCGGAATCTTTCTCAAGAGCCTTCAGGATGATCAGATCGAGCTGGGCAGGCAGCCGGGAATTCGACTTCGACGGTGATTCGGGCGAGATGTGTAGAATGCCGTCGAAGATAGCGGCCGTCGTCGTGCCGGGGAAGGGCGTCGCACCCGCAGCCATCTCATAGAGGACGGCGCCGAATGAGAACAGGTCGCTGCGCGCATCCAGTTCTCGCCCCAAGGCCTGCTCCGGCGACATGTAGGCGACCGTACCCATCGAGCTGCCGGGGCTGGTCAAGTTTTCCTCCCCCGGGCCGACCGTTTCCATTGCCGAAACTCCCACGGTCTCGCCGACCCGCAGCTTCTTCTGTGCCAGCTTGGCCAGACCGAAATCCAGCATCTTCGCCTGGCCGCGTTCCACGAGAAAGATATTCGCTGGCTTGACGTCGCGGTGAACGACTCCCTTGGAGTGAGCATCATCGAGCCCGCTAGCGATCTGAATGCCGATCTCCAAGAGCTCCGATATGTCGATAGGTTTCCGGGCGATTCGGTGCTTGAGGGTCTCCCCCTCGCGCTCGAATTCTCCAATATCGTGAATCGTGCAGATGTTGGGATGATTGAGAGAGGAGGCCGCGCGCGCTTCGCGGCGGAATCGCTCGATCGCCTGAGGGTCCTGAGATATATCGTCAGGTAGAAACTTCAGCGCAACATTGCGCCCCAGGCGTGTGTCCTTGGCTTTGTAGACCACCCCATGCCTCCGCCACCCAGTTTCCCCAGGACTTCGTAATGAGAGATGGTGCGACCAGCATTCAAAGTGGTTTCAGACATCGGCCACGCAGTTTACCCCAGCGTCCCAGAGCAAGCAACGCGCTGGCTGCGACTCGCCCAGACGATCGGGGGACGCGGGCGACTTGACCATACCCCGCCTTGCGCTCGTTCGAAGATCCCGGCTACGCATCCGACTCATCCAGGGTTTAGAGCTCGTTCTCTTCAGAGGGATCAAATTACCGCACTTGAATCCGCAAAATGTTGCGATGGGAGGAGAGGCGGGGGAACGCATAGACGGAAGGATCCGCACTCGGGAAAACTCTGGTGGCTTGCGAGCCGTTTGGATTCTTTGATTTCGTGCGATTGGAACAATCGGCTTTCTGCGTCATTTCCGATAGCGGCACCGATCAGGAGAAAACCTGTATCCAGCACGTGCCAAACGTGACGATTCGCGACGTGACCGAACGGCCCGAGACTGTTGAATGCGGTTCCAACATACTGGCGGGCTGCGTCGCGCGCACGATCCTGGACGCAGTCGGCCGTCATTAGTCCCTGGGTGAGCCTTTCGAAAGCCTGCCTCAAGCGGCGTCGGTGACCCGTTTTTCTAGCGTCTGAGGGTCACGCACCGCGTTCTGCGAGGCGGATGACCCACCGAATCGACGGCCCGATCTCTGCGTTCAGGTTTTTACTGGACCCGTGCGCGATTCCTTTCGTGTCACCCTGCTATTCATGAAATGTTCTGAAATTCTGATGGGTCAGAAATTCTGGAAGCTTCGGCTTTTCCCTCCCTACTAAGCCTCGACGATTCAGCGTTCTCACCTGGCGGCCCGATTGCAATCACTTCGAGCGTCGGAGACCAGTGTCCGACAAACGCAGGAGCTGAAACGGATTCTCGCGGCCCAGAAATCGTTCGGCCGGGCGATCGAATCCAAGGGAGACGCCATGAAATCCGCACGCCGCAATTTTCGATTCGCAGTTCGATGGATCTGGGTCGTTTTTCTTTTGACGTTGGTCGCGCCACAGGCGCCGGCGCAGGAGGAAGAGAAAGCGCCCGCGGATCAGCAGTCGGCTCAGAAAGCACCAAACACTCAACGCGGGTCCGACCGGCAGGATGTCGGGCCGCCTCGAGGTAACAACAGCACGAAGGCCGGGGCGGGGGGTTCGCGCGGTTCATCGGCGAATGCAGTGGAGCGGTCGGGCTCTGCGAATCGTTCGGGGAGCGGCACTGATGATGGTTCGTCGAAACCGCCGCGAGGATGGCGCGGGCCCGCGGCCAGCGCGCCGAGTCGGTCCGCATCCTCGACCGAGTCGGCGCAAGAGTCTCCCGATGCGCCGGAAGACAAACCGGCGCCGCACGGCAGTGGGAATAACAGGCCAGGGCGTTCGGGGCCTTCATCCGAGTCCGGGACAGCGGCGCCGCGGCCGTCGCGCAATGTGCAGGCAGGACGCGGCTCTTCGGCGAACACACCAGCACAACCCGCATCTTCAGCGAACGTCGGAGACCAGGCTGCTCCGGTGACTGAAAAACCGGCACGCAACAGCCCGTGGAACGGCAGACCAGCACAGGGCGGGTCTTCTACCGGCAATTCTGCAAACAAACCGGACACGAACAAGCCGGGCCGGTCCCCTGCTCCGGCCGACGCGTTCGACAATTCCAAACCGCCGCGAAACGTGCGTCCGGGCCGAGGCTCGTCGACCAAGCCCGCGGACCAGCCGGGCAAGACGGTGAATGCCGGCGGCCCGAGTGATTCCGGCAGCGGCAAATCAAACGGCAAGAAGAACGTATTTACGCGGACGACCCGCGCCAACGGCACGGTGGTCGAACGCGACAAGAGCGGCAAAACACGGGGAGTGACGACTACTCGCGGCACTACGGCGAAATTGGATAATCGCGGCCGGGTGACGACCATCCGCGATAAGGGAGGCAATACGATCAACCGCGGTCCACGCGGCGAGCGTAGGGTGGAAACCGTGCGCGCCGATCGGAGCCGAGTGGTTTCCATCGGGCGTCGCGGAGGTTATGTGGAACGTCCGCTTGACCGCGGCGGCCGCCCGTATCTCCAGCGGACGTATGTGATTGGCGGAGTCAGCTACGTGCACGTCTATCGCGGGTATCACTATCACGGCAGGCCCTACTTCGTGTACGTACCGCCCTACTACTACGCGCCGGCGTATTACGGATGGGTGTTCAATCCGTGGCCGAGGCCGGTTTATTACAGCTGGGGCTGGTACGGCAGCCCGTGGTACAGGCCGTATGGATATTATTTCGCACCGTATCCGGTGTATCCGTACGCTTCGCTCTGGCTCACGGATTACCTGCTCGCGGAAAACCTGCGGCTCGCGTATGAGGCCGATCCGTACAGCTTTCAACCTGACGGCAATGCGGCAGGCGTTGTTCTGGCTGCATACCGTCCCGCCGGCCAGGCCAAAGCCGATCAGCCGGCCGTGCTGACGCCGGCCGTGAAGCAGATGATCGCCGACGAAGTGAAAGCGGTGATCGCGGACCAGCAGAAAAGCGCCACATCGGCGTCGAGCACGGGCTCGGGAGATGAAATTCCGCCGGCGCTCGATCCGAATCACCGGGTGTTCGTTGCATCTTCCGTGGTGGAGGCAGACGAAGACGGCGACACGTGCTCGCTCACATCGAGCGACGTGATCAAGCGCATCGAGGATGTCCCGGATGACGACAACACGGTCGCCGTTCAGGTTCTGGCCAGCAAGAATTCCGATTGCGCGATCGGGTCGACCGTGAGAGTTGAGCTCACGGACCTGATCGACATGGAGAATCATCTTCGCGAACAGGTCGACGCGGGGCTGAAGATCCTATCGGACAAGCAGGGCAAGGACGGCTTGCCTCCGGCTCCTGCGGCGAACCCGCGAGCGATTGCCGAAGGCATGGCCACACCCGATCCGACGGCTGCCGCAGACCTGCACAAGCAGGAGCAGGAAGCGGATCAGACGGAAAAGGAAGTGGAGCAGGAAGCAGCGTCGGATTCCGGCGCAGCGAACTGAGTCGCAGGGGCGGCTCCTGACCGTTGATTCGGACAGGAGCCGCTCAATCCCAGCTCGAGACGGTCCCACCGCTTCCGGCGCACTGGCTAAGCGATCGGCGCTCGTAGTATAAAACTTGCGTCCCGTTCAGGACCCGTGTTCGGAAATGCCAGCCACCCACGCCGCGCCATCCAAGCTGCGAACACTGTCTCTCTACATTTTCGCCGTCGTGCTCGTGCTCACGGCGACCTACCTGTCGCTGGTGCTTCAAGTCCGCCTGGGAAATCCGTTCTGGCTGCTGTTCCCGGTCGCCGTGATTACCAGCACGTGGTATTGCGGCAAAGGTCCCGGGTGGGTTGCGGTCGGACTGAGCACGCTGGCCGTCGTGTACTACTTCATTCCGCCGTTTCGCTCATTCAGCATTAAGCCGGAAGATATCCCGTTTTTTCTTTCATTCGTAGCCTGCGCGTTGATCGCGAATTGGCTGATCGCTTGGAGAAGGCAAACAGAGGATTCATTGAAGCGCGCCCGCGATGAACTCGAAGTCCGAGTCGCGGAACGAACCGCTGAGCTGAAGAGCACGAACGAGGCTCTGCTCCACCAAATCGAGGAGCAGAAGCGCACGGAAGCGGCACTTCAGATCACGAGGACCGAACTGGCTCGAGTCGTGCGAATCACCACGATTGGCGGGCTCACATCATCGATTGCCCACGAGGTGAACCAGCCTTTGGCCGCCGTCGTCGCCAATGCGGATGCGTGCGTCGCGTGGCTTTCGCGGCAGGATCCGAATCTTTCCGAAGCGCGCGCCGCAGCAGAGCGCACGATTCAAGGAGCGACGCGGGCGTCGGAAGTGATCGTCCGGATTCGCTCTCTCATCAGCAAAGCCACTCCGGAAAGAGCGCAGGTTCGAATCAACGAGACCATCCAGGAAGCGATCGCCCTGGCCGACGGCCAGGCGTTCAGAAATAACGTTTCGGTTATCGCAGAGCTCGCGCCCGACCTGCCTGCCGTGCTGGGAGACGCCATTCAGTTGCAGCAGGTGACCTTGAATTTGCTGATGAATGGAATCGAGGCGATGAGCGGTGTGGCGGACCGGCCGCGGCAGCTCGTGGTCCGATCGAAATTGCAGGATGGCGGTCAAATACATGTTAGCGTCGAGGACTCCGGGATCGGACTCAGCCCCGAGGTGATGGCGCGGCTATTTGAGCCGTTTTTTACCACGCGCGCGAAAGGTATCGGGATGGGGCTTCCCACCAGCCGGTCCATCATCGAGGCTCACGGCGGTAAGTTGTGGGCGGAACCAAATGGCTCCCATGGAGCCACATTTCAATACACGATGCCGAGCGCCGACGTCCCTGCCCAATGAAAGAGCCCGAACCGATCGTATTCGTCATCGATGACGAACGGCTGATCCGCGACGGGTTGCAAAGCCTCATCAAGTCGGTAGGCTTGCGCGTCGAAACGTTCGCTTCGGCGCAGGATTTTCTTGCTGCGAAACGCCCGGATGCGCCGTGCTGTTTGGTGCTCGACGTACGAATGCCCGGCTTGAGCGGCCTCGATCTTCAAGTGAAGTTGATCGAATCGAACATCCAAATCCCCATCATCTTCATTACCGGCCATGGAGACATTCCGATGTCCGTGCGCGCTATGAAAGAAGGTGCGCACGAGTTTCTGACCAAGCCGGTGCGGGGGCAGGACCTGCTGGACGCCGTCCAGAAAGCGATTGCCAGCGACCGCGGGCTTCGCAAGGAGCGCTCCGAGCTAGCCCAAATTCGCTCGCGGTTCGACTCTTTGACGCCTCGCGAAAAGGAGGTGCTGGACCTGGTCGTGGCCGGCCTTCTGAACAAGCAAATCGCGGACGAATTGGGAACCAGCGAGCTCACCGTCAAGACTCACCGCGCGCACGTAATGGAGAAAACCCAAGCCGAATCCCTCGCCCACCTCGTCCGCATGGCCGAAAGGCTCAAATCCAGCCCACGGAAGTAAGGACCGATCTCCTCCTAAAGCAGGATAGCTTCCGATTTCCCGAAAATGTAGTCTGTGCTCGCTTGAGGGACATTTCCCCGAGCGACGGACCAGGTGAAATCAAGTGACCCAGGCACCCACAAAGACCGGCGTCATCGCCATCGTAGACGACGATGAGCCCCTTCGGGAGGCGCTCGGAAGCGTCATGAAGGCCGCAGGCTTCGCCACCAACACCTTCGCCACGGCGGAAGAGTTCCTCGAATCCGCCACTCAGCGGGAGACGGCCTGTCTGATCCTCGATGTCCGGCTGCCGGGGATGAGCGGCCTTGAGTTGCAGAAGCGGCTGGCGGACGCCGATAGCCTGGTACCCATCATTTTCGTCACCGCGCACGGCGATGCTTCGCTTCGCGATCTGGTTATGAGATCCGGAGCGGCGGGATTTTTGAACAAGCCTGTGCGCAGCGACGCGCTGTTGCGGGAAATCCACGCGGCGCTGGCAAAGAATCGAACCGACAACAATCCACGAAGAATGTTGTAAGGAGGCTGGCTATGGTTTCGACGTACACGTTTGGCGGGAAAAGCGGGGCTGGGGCGACGTTTCACGGGACGGGGCTCGTGCACGGACAATCGTCCGCCGGGGATGTGATCGTGGGGGAAAGCGGGCTGCTGAAGTCGGTGCTCGAGGAAGTGAATCTGGTAGCGCCTACCGATGCGACGGTTCTGATTCTGGGCGAGACCGGAACGGGGAAGGAACTGATTGCTCGTGCGATTCATCAGCGGTCGAATCGTTCATCGCGCCCGTTCATTCGCGTGAACTGCGCCGCGATTCCCGCGTCGCTGATTGCTTCGGAGCTTTTCGGGCACGAGCGAGGCGCGTTCACGGGAGCTCTTCAGCGGCGCCAAGGGCGCTTTGAGGCGGCTCACGGCGGGACGATTTTCCTCGACGAGATCGGCGAGCTGCCCATGGAGACGCAGATCGCGTTGTTGCGCGTGATTCAGGAGCGGGAATTCGAGCGCGTGGGAAGCAGCCAGCCGATTTCGGTGGACGTTCGCATCATCGCGGCCACCAATCGAGATCTGAATGCCGCCGTGAATGCGGGCACATTCCGGCAGGACATGTTTTACCGGCTGAATGTTTTCCCAATCGAGGTACCTCCGCTGCGGGACCGACTCGGAGATATTCCGCTGCTCCTGGAGCATCTCGTCGAGCGGTATGCCGCGAAGACGGGCAAATCATTCAGCACGGTTCGCATGGGCACGATCGAGATGCTTCAGTCCTACGCCTGGCCCGGAAATATCCGCGAACTGCAGAACGTGATCGAGCGCGCTGTGATTCGCTGCGAGGGCGAGACGTTCTGGATCGATCCGACCTGGTTGAGGCGCGATGCATCGCGCCCAGGAATGGTGGCACCGCTTGGCGCCACGCTGGCCGACCGCGAACGAGAGATCATCGAAGCTGCGCTGGCTGAAAGCCAAGGACGCATCGCGGGTCCGTCGGGAGCGGCCGCGAAACTCGGAATTCCTCGCCAGACTTTGGATTCGAAAATCGCTAATCTGCAAATCAGCAAGAGCCGGTTCAAAGCGACGCGCGCTGCGAGCTAAGAAATCGCCGGCGCACACCCGAAAGCCATCTCGGCTTCCCCGCCATCGACCGCGCGGTTTCTTTTCTCCTGGGAGCTGGCCGGATTCTGGATTTTGTCCCCTTCTATTTCCCGCGAATGCTCCGGCGCAGCGAAAATGCCAGCCTCCGTGCACTCACATTTCTGACCGGTCGGCATTTCTGAAATCGTCGGCGTCTTTTTGCGCCGCAACTCCTCCACATTCAACGAATCAAGTTGGCCCGACGGTTGCAATTCCATTCAACGTCGCGGCGTAAAGCCGAGTGCACATCTCAACAAGGAGGAAGTGATGCGAAAAAACTATCTGATCAAGAAATTGCCGTTGCTCTTGGCCGCGCTAACGCTTTGGGGGGCCTTCCCCGTGCTGGCCCAGGAAAAAGCAATCGCGGCGACCACGCCTGCGCAGACCACCGTTCCCGTGCAAATGACGGTGACGCTGCGCGCGCTGGATGACAACAAACGCATGCCGGAAGTGACGAAGGAAGACATAGTCGTGCGCCAGGGCAACAAACGCCTGCAAGTGACGGGTTGGACGCCGGCTCGCGATGGACGCGCCGGACTCGACCTGTTCATTCTGATCGACGACGCGGCCGATCACAGCGTGGCGTCGCAATTCGACGATCTGCGTTCGTTCATCAATTCGCAGGAGCCGAACGCTTTGGTGGGTGTCGGCTACATGCGCAACGGAGGGGTGCAGATCGCGCAGAATTTTACGACCGACCACGAGAAGGCCGCCAAGGCACTGAGAATTCCCCTCGCTTCCAGCGGCGCTTACGGAAGCCCGTACCTTTCCGTGATCGACTTGATGAAGCGCTGGCCAGCCGATGCGAACCGCCGGCAAGTGGTGATGATTACGGACGGTATCGATCGTTTCCGTGGCGGACCGAAGCACGGCGGCCTGAGCAACATCAGCCCCGATGTGGATTCGGCCAGCCAGGTCGCGCAGCGCACGGGCACGACCATTCACACCATCTTCACGCGAGGCGTTGGCCGCTTGGCGGACAACTACTGGGAAATCACCAACGGGCAGAACGGCATGGCCATGCTGTCGGAGCAAACCGGCGGCGAGTCGTTCTACATGGGGACCCAGAACGCAGTGAGCTTCCAGCCGTATCTGGATACCTTGCGGCGGACCCTCGACAATCAGTATTTGCTCGAGTTCCATGCCGCGCCGGGTACGAAGCCTGCGCCGCTGTATGTGAAGCTGAGCACCGAAGTCGCGGGTGTGGAGCTGAACTCGGCGGACAGCGTGTGGGTGAATGCGAAGTAACCCCTCGTGAACGGGTCCTTGGCGGAGTGGAGCGTTCCATTCCACCGGGGACCCGTTTCGCATTTTCTGCACGGGTCCCATTGTCGGACATGGTCGGCCCTCCCTCCTGGTTTCCTGCGATCGATCGTTTCCCTCCTGCACCCCTGCTGTGCGATCGATTTGCATTTCTGATCGTTCGGCATTTCTGAAAAGTTCAGCCGCATATTTCATCACAAGTCCCGCCGATTCAATCTTTCCAGATGGTCGCGCGATTGCATTTCTTCGCGCTGTCGAAGATCAGCCAGTGCAATTCACATGCGGTCTGAGGAGGCTTCCCATGGCTTTCGCGAATGCAATCCGGGTCAATGAGAAGGGATCGGCGGGCAACGATGTCGAGGTCCAGCTCCAGCTCCAACGCCTCGACGAAGCGAGGTTAGTGGCCGAGGCGAAGCGCGGGGAATCCGCGGCCTTCGATGAGCTCTGGCGGGCTTACTCGAAAGGAATTCTCAAAACCACATACCGCATCACCCGGAATCGCGAGGATGCCGAGGACGCTCTGCAGGACTCATTCCTGAGCGCCTTCGCCAACATTCACGCTTTCGACGAGAGGTCCCGCTTCTCAACCTGGCTGACGCGCATCGCGATCAATGCGGCGCTGATGATCGTGCGAAAGAGTCGGACCGCGCTCGCACTGTCCCTGGACGATCGCGGCGCTGACGGCGATCGGGAAGTCGCGGTTCTGCCCGACGGCGCTCCGGACCCGGAGACGCAGGTCGCCCGGCGCGAGCGCGCGGAAATTCTACGCCAAGCGATTCGTGCGTTGCGCCCGTCGATTCGGCAAGCCATCGAGCTGCAAAAGCTGGGCGAGCACTCGGTCCAAGAAACCGCCGCGAAGATGGGGCTCACCGTAACCGCCGCTAAATCGCGGCTCAATCAGGCCCAGGCGGCGCTCCGTGAATCGTTGAATCCGAAAACATTTCGTCAGGCTCGCAACACGCGCCGGCTTCACTTGCTGCCGGCCGCTTGATATTTGCCCCGGATCTGATCGCGAGGAGTAAAGGGCTCATGTGGACGCTCAAGAAACCGATGGAAGGCCAAGTCGAGCCGCCGAGCCGTAATGGCGTAGCGCCGAAGCGCAGGGGGACGGTTTGGATATGGACAGAGAGGCTGTTGCTCGCGTCCGGCGTTCTTCTGGTCGGCGTTTACGCAGCGGTTCGAATCGACAGCTTCCTGAGTTCACGCGCCGAGCTGAGGAAGTTCGCTGCTCTGGAGTCGACCGTAGCCACCAGCCAGAACGACGCGGAGGAACAGGTTTTGCCGCAGGCGGCGGATTCTGGGTCCGGGATGGAATCCCCCGAAGTCGATTTCAGGCTTTGGGATCAGCGCCGCTTCCAGGCTTACCGCGACAGCCTCGCTGCGCAATCGGGCGCGCCGCTGGGGGTCCTGCGCATCTCGAAAATCCACCTCGAGGCGCCTGTCCTCGATGGCACGGACGATGTGACGCTCAACCGCGGCGTGGGGCGGATCGCGGGGACAGCGCGGCCGGGAGAGCAAGGGAACATAGGCATCGCCGGGCATCGAGACGGGTTTTTTCGCGGACTCAAGGATGTGGCCGCGGGCGATGCCATCGAGCTGAAAACGCTCAAAGGAACCGACACGTATGTTGTCGACCGGATTCAGATCGTCACGCCGAACAACGTCGATGTCCTGCGCCCCGGTCCGGTTCCGTTGGTCACCCTGGTCACGTGTTATCCATTTTATTTTGTCGGAAGCGCGCCAAAGCGCTACATCGTCACGGCTTCCCTCACTCGGGAGATAAAAAGCGGATCTGAAAACTCAGCACTCAGCCCGCTATCAGCAACCAGCAGTTCCACAAGGAGGAACCATGAGCAGTCTGAATAGAACGTCACGTTGGATGGGCCGAATCGCCGCCACATTCGCTTTCGCGACGGTGGCTTTCGGAATCTTTCCGTCCCAGGTTCACGCGCAGGACACCACCACCACAACGGTCCGTCACGGTGAAACCTCGTACGACACCGAGGTGCGGAACGCGGAAGTCGTCTACGTCGAGGGCCACGATCTCGTCCTCAAACTCCAAGACGGCCAGGTCGAGCACCTCGTGGTGCCCGAGAGCGACACCTTCACAGTCAATGGCAGCGACGTGTCCGTGCACGAATTAGTGCCCGGAACGAAGCTGACGCAAACGATCACCACATCCACTTCTCCTCGCTACGTCACCTCGATCCGTACGCTCCAGGGCACGGTGTGGCACGTGAACGCGCCCGCGTCGACGGTCATTTTGACGCTGCCAGAAGGCAAGAACCAGTCCTACACGATTCCCAGCCACGCGAAGATCACCGTCGGCGGCAAAAAGAAGACGGTTTTCGACCTGCGAAAGGGAATGAAGCTGCAGGCCACGATCGTTACCGACGACGAGCACACCGTGATCGAGCGGAGCAAGACCGTTGTCAGCCAGTTGCCTGCTCCTCCTGCGACGCCGCGCGAAATGGGCGTGTTGTTGATTCTTGAGCCCGCGTCGCAAGCAGCGCCGACGCTGGTGGCTAGCAATGAAGAACCCGCGTCAACCCTTCCTAAGACCGGCACGTTCCTGCCGTTGGCGGGACTGCTGGGCACCCTGGCTGTGGCAGGGTCGTTTGGAATGGGAGCGGTTCGCAAGGCTGTGCGTGCGTGATGGATCGCGCAGGGCCCGTTCGGCAACACCCTACCGGACGGGCCTTTTTTCGACAGTGCGAGTATTGCAAGACATCTGACACCGGGGTCCCGGAGATAACAAATGGAACCGAATGCGCTCCTGTTTCGCGATCTGACGTACATATTTCTGGCGGCGGTCGGCGGCGGCCTGGCAGCTTGGAAATTGCGGCTTCCTCTGATCTTGGGATTCGTTCTGGGAGGGATCGCCATTAGCCCGTTTACACCCGGCCCGCACCTTTCCGATCTCCACACCTTCGAGGTATTTGCCGAAGTCGGCGTGGTTCTGCTGATGTTCTCCATCGGCGTCGAATTCTCGATCCCGGATCTGTTGCAGGTGAAATGGGTGGCACTGGTCGGCGGCCCGATCGGGATATTGCTGATGTTGGGCGTCGCGATCGCTACGGGAAAACTGGCGGGATGGAGCGCGATGCAAGGACTGGTAGTTGGAGCGGCAGTCTCGGTCGCCAGCACGATGGTGCTGGCGCGACTGCTCACCGACTCCGGAAACCTGAACAAGACCCACGGCCGCGTGATGATCGGTGTCACGCTGGTCGAGGATCTCGCGGTCATCTGTATGACGGTCGTCCTTCCCGCCTTTGCAGGCGATTCCGGAGAAGGCAGTTTGCTGAAGGCGGCGTGGACTCTTGGCAAGGCGCTCCTGCTGCTGGTTCCGCTGGTATTCCTGGCGATCAAGGTTATTCCCCGCCTTTTGCGGCGCGTTAAGTTGACCTGCAATTCGGAACTTTTGCTGCTGGTTGCTATCGCGGTCTGTCTTGGGACAGCGGCACTGGCGCAGGCCGTCGGCTTCTCGGTTGCGCTGGGCGCATTCCTCGCCGGTCTGTCCATCAGCGGTCTGGAAGACCTCCACGACGCACATACCCAGCTCGTGCCGCTGCGTGACGCGTTCGTAGCGCTTTTCTTCGTTTCTCTGGGCACGTTGATCGATCCACACGTGCTCTTCCGTAACCTCCCACTGCTCGGGCTGATGCTGCTGCTCATCGTGGTCGGCAAATTCCTGGTGTGGACGGCCGTCATCCGGCTTTTCCGGTATCCCCTGTCGACGGCCGTCACGGTGGCTGCCGGGCTCACGCAGATCGGCGAGCTTTCGTTCGTGGTGGTTCAGGTCGCGCGTTCGGCGGGGATGGTGGGCGAAAACGTCTTCAGCACCGTGATTGCCGCGTCACTGATTTCGATCCTGGTCAACGTCTTCCTCGTGCGCGGTGTCTTTGCCTGGTTGGGGCGAAAGTCGCCGGCACGTGGACGAGTGCGCGCACCGCAAGCGGCCTGATAAGGAAAAATGAAATGAGACAAACAATAGCACTCGGGCTGCTGCTTTCGATATCTACTCTCGGGGCACCCGCGCAGCTGCAAGCTGCGCACTCCGGCGATGTCGGGTCCGAGGATCCGCGGCTGCTCTCGTTCGACGAGCTGGTCACGCTTTCGTCGACGGCCAAGCCTGACGGACCACTCGGCGCCCGGCTGGACAATCTTCTCACCACGCCCTTCGTCAACAATGACGCGGCCGCCGCGGGCGTCGAGCCGCACCGCCCCTCGGTCGAAAAGCTTGGCCCGGTCCTGCGAGTGGCTTCGTGGAACATCGAACGCGGCCTGAATTTCGAGCTGATCCGGGCCGCTCTGACGGATGCGAACGAATTCGAGCGCATGGCGTCGAATCGGTCTCGCGTCAGCGCCGCTCGCCGGGAACTGATCGAGTCGCAGCTGAAGGATCTACAGAACGCCGACGTCATCGTGCTCAACGAAGCTGACTGGGGCATGAAGCGTACCGAATATCGCGATGTCACGCGGGAACTCGCCGTCGCCATGCGCATGAACTACGCCTTCGGCGTGGAGTTTGTCGAAGTTGATCCGGTCTTCGCTCTGGGCACCGAGCAGGTCGACCTTCCGGACGCGCACCGGGACGCACGTCTGCAGGAAGATTTGCGCGTCGACCGTCGGCTCTACCGCGGTCTGCATGGCACGGCGATTCTGAGCCGCTATCCGATTCAGAACGCACGTATCCTGCGCCTGCCCGTATGCTACGACTGGTACGGAAAAGAATCGAAAGAAGCCGCCAAACTCGAAAAGGGCAAGCGATGGGCGGCCCATCGCCTGTTCAAGGAGCGCATCCAGCGTGAGATTCGCCACGGCGGACGGATGGCGCTGATCGCAGCCGTGGCGATTCCTGATTCGCCAACAGGACAAGCGACGATTGTGGCCACTCATCTGGAGAATAGGTGCACCCCCGCGTGCCGGCGCAAGCAAATGCAGGCGCTGCTGGCCGATATCAAGCGGAACGCCAACCCCCTCGTGCTGGCCGGAGACCTGAACACCACGGGCAAAAACAACACACCCACTTCGGTACGCAACGAAATCATGAGCCGCGTGACGGATTATCAATTTTGGGCCGCCCAAACGGTTTCCTACTTCAATCCGCTCGGAATTTACAAGCACGCGGTTTTCCCCGTGCATTATTTCCACGGCTACAATGATCCGACGGCGTTCAATCTGCCGATCCTCTGGGACAATCGTGAAAGCGGCTTGTTCAAGGCTGTGGAGAAGTTTCGCTTTGCCGACGACGGCGCCTTCGATTTCCGCGGCGAACCGGAGCGGACACGCAACGGAAAAAGCCGGACGCTGGCGGACAGCAACGAGCGCGCCGGCAAGGGCTTCGTGCCGACGTACTCGTTTGCTCGCGACTATGGCGGGGTGGTCGGCCGCTTCAAACTCGATTGGTTTTTCGTCAAACCATTCGTTCAAGATCCCTGTCTCAAGGACCCGGGCTACTTTTTCGCGCCACATTTCCCAAAGACCATGCGCGAGCTCAACGAATCTGTTGAGGATCGTATCTCGGATCATCCGCCTATGACGGTGGACTTGCCACTGCGCGAGCCTACGGTCCCACCCACACAGTAGTTCCGTCCCAAAACAGTTGTTCTCGGTGCGGGACTTCGCGCACATCACCGATCGGCCAGCGAGTTCGCAACGATTCCGAGACAGCCGGGAAAGCAGATTCTAGGCAGGAAGGGTTGCGGATCGATCGAAGCTCAGTTTCATGGCGACCGAGGTAAAGCGAGGAAAGGCTGGTATAATCCGCCGATTCGTCTCATGTCCTCAGACATCTCAGCTGGTCTTGCTCAGGGGGTCGCGACTCCCCGTCCGCCCCGTCATTTCCTGTGCGTCGCGCTGGTGATTGCCGCGATTGCGAACGCAGTCGTGCCGGCGGTTTTCTTTGCCGGAACTCACCTGTTTGGTCAAACCGACCTGCGCTACCGCATGATCGTAGCCCTGATCGTTCTCGTCGAATATGCCATCGCCTTCTTGCTCCTTTTGCTGCACGCCAATGTGGGTTTTGCGAGCGGCTACGCCGTCGCCACCTCGGCGATTGTGGCCCTGGGATCCGCCGCTCTCGCTTTCCTGACCCTTCGCACCGCCGGGTGGAGCTGGAACGCGTTCTACGCGGAAATTGCCGGCGTGGCGGGAATCGCATTCGCCGTCCTGTCGAACGTTGTTTTTCTCACCTCCAGCATCCGCTACGCGCGAGCCATCCATCCGCGCTTGCATATGGGCGGCTTCTTGCTGGGCGTTGCCGCTTCTCTGGTTCCGATATATCTCTACACTCGGCTCCTCCCGTAGCACCAGGGCGATGGACATTCGCGGCTCCTAACGCAGGCTCAGCTTGGCGAACCCCGAATCTGCGCGATTCCGCGATCGCGCGGACTACATTTCAGCCATGTGAAAATCGCATGAACGATGAATTGAAAAGCCCTTCCCATCTAGCAGTTGCGATGTCGCGTCCGATTGTGTCCTTGCACGGGTCGGGCCGACTGTGCCCTGAACGCGAACGTCGAAATGCTCGAGCCGGATAAATCGCGGCCCTAACTCCTTTATGTATTGACAAACGAATCCTCAAAGTCATACAAGAAACCAGCCGCTGCCGCGTTGCACGGAGGCACGCCCATGACCCAGACTTCGCGCAGGGATTTCTTCAAGATCGCGGCGGTCGGCGGAGTAGCCGCCACCGTATTCGGATTCGACCTCAAGCCCGCCTACGCCGAACTGAAAGAACTGAAAATCGCGCGCGCCACGGAAACGCGTTCCACGTGCCCCTACTGCGCGGTCGGGTGCGGCGTTCTGATCTACACGCTCGGTGACCGCGCGAAAAACGTCACGCCGCAGGTGATTCACGTTGAAGGCGACCCCGACCATCCGACGAACCGCGGCACGCTCTGTCCGAAAGGCTCGTCGCTCGAGCAGGACATGCTCAACCCGCGGCGGCTCGTCAAACCGCAGGTCCGCAGGCCCGCAGCGACCGATTGGGAAGACATTTCCTGGGATGACGCGCTGAACGAGATCGCGCGCTGGACGAAGAAAACGCGCGACGAGAGCTTCGTTGAAAAAGACGCTGCCGGCCACACGGTAAACCGTTGCGAGGGAATTTCCTTCATCGGCGGATGCACGGACACAAATGAGTTCAATTATCTCGTCGTCAAAGCGATGAGGAGTCTGGGCTTGGTGTATTTAGAAAACCAAGCCCGTGTTTGACACGGCCCCACGGTCTCAAGTTTGGGACCAACATTCGGACGCGGGGCCATGACCAACGGCTGGATCGACATCAAGAACACCGACATGATGTTGATCATGGGCGGCAATCCGGCCGAAAACCATCCCTGCGGCTTCAAGTGGGCGATGGAGGCCAAGCGCAACCGGAACGCCAAGCTGATTTCGGTCGATCCCCGGTTCACCCGCACGTCCGCGACCGCCGATCTTTTCTGCCAGATCCGCGCCGGTACGGACATCGCTTTCCTCGGCGGCCTGATCCGCTACGCGATCGAGAACAATCGCATCGCGAAAGACTATCTCGTTAATTACACGAATGCTGCCTTCGTCGTGAAGGAAGGCTTCAAGCTGCCCGAGGACGGCCTCTTTTCCGGATTCGACGCGGCGGGAGGCAAGTATGACAATTCGACATGGAACTACGAGCAAGGCGGCGACGTGGCTGGAAAGGGCAGCCAAGGGGCGGCGCATACGTCCGCGGCTCTCGGCGACGCGCCACATCCAAACGCCGCCCCGGGCGCTGCAGCTCCGCCTGCTCCCGGACTGCCGCCGAACGTCGCCTACGATCTGACGCTCCAGCATCCGCGCAGCGTTTTCCAGCTGCTCCGCCAGCAATATTCGCGCTACACGCCAGAAATCGTCGAACGCGTTACGGGAATTCCGCAGGCGCAGCTTTTGAAGGCGTATGACCTCTTCACCTCTGTCCGCAAGGACGGGGACATGAAGAAGGCCGCCACAATCATCTACGCCGTCGGCTGGACGCAGCACACGTTCGGCTCGCAAATCATCCGAACCGCGGCGATGATCCAACTCTTACTTGGCAACATCGGACGCGCCGGCGGAGGAGTGAACGCGCTGCGCGGTCATTCGAATATTCAGGGCGCCACGGACATGGCCGGACTGTACGACAGCCTCCCGGGATATTTGAAGATTCCCTTGCCGACGGACCCCGATGTCGCCGCGTATTTGAAGCGCATCACGCCCACGTCCTCGAAACCTTCATCGTGGGATTCGTTCAACTACTATTCGAACACGCCGAAGTTCTTTGTCTCTTTCATGAAAGCGATGTACGGCGACGCAGCGACGAAAGACAACGGATTCGCGTTCGACTACCTGCCGAAAGCCGACCGCGACTATTCGTGGACCCACATTTGGGACGACATGTATAACGGCAAGGTCAAGGGCATGATGGCGTTCGGCATGAACGGCGTCATGATCGGCCCGGACACGAACAAGAACATCAACGCGCTGAAAAAAGCAGATTGGCTGGTGGTTGGCGAGATATACCAGGATGAAACCAGCGAGTTCTGGCGCGCGCCCGGCATTTCCCCCGACGAACAGAAAAACATCAATACCACCGTCTACCGGCTGCCCTGCGCCGGCTTCGCCGAAAAAGATGGCAGCATGACCAACTCCGCCCGCTGGGTCACCTGGAAATACGCTGCGGTGCCACCGCCGGGCGACGCGCGTCTCGATCAGGACATCATCGCCCAGATTTTTCTCAATGTTCGCGACCTCTATAAGAAAGAAGGCGGGAAATTCCCTGATCCGATCCTGAACTGCTCTTGGGCCTATGCCGACTCTGCCCGCCCTTCGCTCGCGCAAGTAGCCATGGAGCTGAACGGAAAGGCTCTGGCCGATCTCGAGGACCCGGCCACGAAACAAGTGATCAAGGCTGGACAACAGCTGCCCGGTTTCGCGTGGCTTAAAGACGACGGAACTACGATGTGCGGCAACTGGATCTATTCCGGCATGTGGACTGAAGCCGGCGCCCAAATCCAGAAGCGCGGCACCGAAGATCCCTCCGGCCTCGGAGTCTTTCCCAACTTTTCCTGGTCATGGCCAGCGAATCGTCGCGTCCTTTATAACCGCGCGTCGTGCACGCCCGAAGGCAAGCCCTGGGATCCGGATCGCAAGCAGGTTTGGTGGAATGAAAGCACGAAGAAATGGGCTGGCAACGACGTCCCCGACTTCAAGCCCGATTCTGATCCCAAGGATCACATGGGCCCATTTATCATGAATCCAGAAGGCGTCGGCCGGCTCTTCGTTCCGATTGGGGTCATGGCCGATGGACCGTTCCCGGAACACTACGAGCCGGTCGAAAGCCCGGTTCAGAATCTGTTCCACCCGAATCAGCCGAATAATCCGCTGGTCAAGAAATTCAAGACGCCCTTCGACAAATTCGGAACGCCGGAGGAGTACAGCATCGTCTGCACGACCTACCGGCTCACCGAGCACTATCATTATTGGACGAAAAACAATCCGATGAACGTGCAGCTGATCCCCGAGCCGTTTGTCGAAATTCCCGTCGAGCTCGCCGAAGAAAAAGGCATTCGCGGCGCGGAGATGATCAAAGTGACGAGCGCTCGTGGCACGTATATGGCGAAAGCCTTCGTCACCAAGCGCATCAAGCCCATGATGATCGACGGCAAGAAGGTCTATCAGATCGGCTTGCCGATTCATCAAGGCTTCCGGGGCATCCAGGAAGACGCTGACAGAGACGCCCGCACGCCCGCCAATCTGTTGACGCCGGCGGTCACCGATCCCAATGCGCACACTCCGGAATCCAAGGGCTTCTTGGTGAAAGTCGAAAAGGCGTGAGGAGACGACGATGAGTCAGGCCGCCACAGAAATCGTCAGGATCTCTGGACACGCCGGAAGCGTTCCGGGAGACGGGCTCAATCGCGAATTCCGCGTCTGCAAGCTGGTCGACACGACCACCTGCATCGGGTGCAAAGCATGCGAAGTCGCGTGCCTCGAATGGAACGGCTACTCCTTCAGCGAAACGACCTTCGACAACAGCTACCAGACCATGCCCGAAACGGCGTGGAACTACTGGAACCTGATCAAATTCAACGAACACGAGCGCGAAGACGGCACCATGCAGCTGTTGATGCGCAAGGATCAGTGCATGCACTGCGCCGATCCCGGATGTCTGGCTGCGTGTCCCGCCGACGGCGCCATCGTGCAATACGCCAACGGCATCGTGGATTTCCAGGAAGACCACTGCATTGGCTGCGGCTATTGCATGACAGGCTGTCCCTTCAACATCCCAAAGTTCAGCCCCACAGCACGTAAAGTCTTCAAATGCACGCTGTGCAACGACCGCGTTTCGCAGGGCCTCGAACCGGCCTGTATTAAGGCCTGCCCCACGGGGTGCCTGCATTTCGGCACGAAAATCGAAATGGTGGAGCTGGCCGAAACGCGAGCCGAGCAGCTTCGCGAGAACTCCGGATTTCCGGACGCGGGCGTGTACGACCCTCCGGGAGTGGGCGGCACGCACGTCATTTACGTGCTGCACGACGCCAAGAATCCCGAGCTTTATGGTGGCTTGCCGAAAGATCCGCACGTTCCCATCTCGGTACGACTGTGGAAGGGCCCGCTGAAGTGGATCGGTAATTTGGCGATGGTCGCTGGGATGGTCGGACTTGCGGCGCACTACTTGCGATTCGGCCCGAAGAAGGAAGAATCGATTCCGCCGGATGAAAACGGGAGGCGGACATGAGCACACAGGCCGTGCCGCAAGCCCATGCCGGCCATCGCGAAGGGGAGTTGATCGTTCGCTATTCTCTCGGCGAGCGCATCAACCACTGGATCGGCGCGCTAACTTACATCTATTTAATGTTGACGGGCCTGGCGTTCTGGTCGCCATATCTATTCTGGCTCGCCATCGTATTCGGTGGCGGTCCTATCGCCCGATTCTGGCATCCGTGGGTAGGACTCGCCTTCGCTGTGTCGCTGTTTTGGACCTTCGGCGAATGGCGCCGCGACATGCAGGTGGACGCTGACGATCGCGCCTGGGCCAAGGCGATGCCGGAGTACATCGAAAACCGGGACGACAAGCTCCCGCCTCAGGGACGATTCAACTTCGGGCAGAAACTGTTCTTCTGGGGAATGTTCTACAGCGTGATCCTGCTTCTGCTCTCCGGAGTCAGTCTCTGGTACACGGAGGCCCTGCCCTGGAGCCTCCGCTATCTGCGGTATCTGGCGATTTTGATCCATGCCAGCGTGGCCATGATCACCATCGGCCTTTTTCTGATCCACGTGTACATGAGCACGATCCTCGAAGAAGGCAGCTTCGGCTCGATGATTCACGGCACCGTCACCCGCGCGTGGGCCTGGACTTTCCACCGCAAGTGGTACGAGCAGGTCAAAAACAATGCGCAGCTCCCGAGATGACCACTTCGCAGTGGGACCGTCGCATCCACCGCGCGAATGAGCTAGCAGGTCTATTCCCTTTCGCGGCGGAAGGTTTGAGCTTCTACCTTCGCATCGCCAAGTTTCAGCAGTCTCTCTATACTGAGCTTCACCAACTCTCCGCGAGTCGCCCCCGATTTTCAGGGGACCGCCCTTTGCGCGAGGAACTGGATCTGAAGCTCATCCTTCCAAAGTTTTCTCGATTCCTCTCGCTGATCGGTGAAATTGCGCCGGAGCCACTCGCCGAGGCGGCCGCCGATTTGGCGCGCGGGGGCCCGCCGGTCTGGGAGGAAATCCTCGCAGGGTTTTGGCACACGGACATGGAATCGGTCGATGCGAACGGCGAATCGGGAAATTCGGAGCGCTTACTGGCCTGGATTTTCCTGCAGCCCTACGCCGAATATCTGGCCGACCGGCGCGGACCGACAACCCCAGATGGAACGCCCTTTACTTGCCCCTTATGCGGAGGCAAACCGATCGTCGGCGTGCTGCGCCGCGAAGGCGACGGCGCGAAAAAATCGCTGATCTGCATGCTCTGCGCGCACGAGTGGGCGTTTCGAAGGCTCTACTGTCCCGCGTGTGGCGAAGAAAGGGAACCGCAACTGGCCTTCTATTCGTCGCCGGAAATCGCACACGTTCGCGTGGACGTCTGCGACACCTGCCACGCCTATCTCAAGAGCGTCGACCTGACAAAAACCGGCCTCGCCGTTCCCGTGGTGGACGAGCTTGCCACCATTCCGCTCGATCTCTGGGCGCGCGAGCATGGCTACCACAAGCTTCAGTTCAACATGCTGGGGATGTGACGCTTCGTTCGCGGTATTTTCCGATGGAGACGAGCAGCGTTCAGGCCTGGCGACTTCATTTCGCGGCGTCGGACACCGGCAGCCACACCTGAAATCGTGTGTCTCCGGGTTCTGACTCGACCTGTACGTCGCCACGATGTTTTTTCACGATGCGCTGCACGGTATCAAGCCCCAGACCGGTCCCTTCGCCGACTCCTTTCGTCGTGAAAAATGGTTCGAAGATATGCGGCAGCACATCGGGCGGGATTCCCGGGCCGTTGTCGGCGATTTCCACCACCACGCAATTGTCCTGGCGGTAGGTCTTTACTCGCAGCTCGCCCTCGCCGTGCATCGCCTCGATTGCGTTGGCGATGATATTGGTCCACACCTGATTCAATTCGCTGCCGAACGAATTCACCAGCAGCGGAATTTTCTCGTAATCGCGCTTCACGGTGACGCCGTGCTTCAACTTGTGGTTCAGGATCGTCAGCGTCGTTTCCAGGCTCTTCACGATATCCACATTTTGCAGCGGCGTCTGGTCCATGTACGTGTATTCCTTGATCGCACGCACCAGGTCCGAAATTCTCGACGTGCCGCTCTCGATTTCGTTCAGCAAAGTTGCCACTTCGACCGACGCGGCGATGCGCACCAGCGCCGCACGCGCCGTTTCCTTGTCCAGAGTCGCAAACAACGATTCCAGCGCTTCCGGCCGGATGTTTCGATGCGCCAGATCGGCCGCCATCTGCCACAGGTCGTTCTGCCCGTGGCTTCGCAGCAGAGAATCGATCTGGGCCTCCAGATCGCTCATCGCCAGCGGATCCGGGGGCGGCACATTGTCGTTCTGCGCGAACTGCGCCTCGAGCTTCAGAATTTCCGCTTTCTGCTCAGGCCTGAGCGCGCGCTTGCCAAGCTCGTGGCTGGCATCGCGCATTTTAATCAACACTTCGCGCAGTTGGCTGGCCGCGCGCTTGGCTGCGGACGCCGGATTGTTCAGCTCGTGCGCCAGCCCCGCGGAGAGTTTTCCAAGAGAAACAAGTCGGTCGCGCTGCTGCTCGCGCCGTGTGGTTTCGCGGATTCGATCCGACATCAAGCCGACGAGGCGCTGCGTCAGCTCCGGCATTTTCTGGATCAGCTCCGGAAAATTCGACGAGGGGAAGCGCAAAACCCGAGCGTCGGTAACCGCGCGAGCGCCCACGGTGAACTGCTGCATCCGTGAAAACGGCAGAACGCCCGTCACATTGCCGGGCACTAGCAAGAAGACGACCGTTTCACCGCCGATGTCGCCGCGAATCTGAATCTGCCCGTCCAGGATCACGAACATCGCGTCCGCCGGGTCGCCCTCGCGAAAATACGTCTCGCCCGCCTTCAGCGCCAGCTCTTGGGCGTGGGCGATGAACCACGTAATCTGATCGTCCGGCAGCCCGGCGAACACCGGTACGCCAAGAAGTTCGGAATGTTCGGTCATTTAAACCTTGCTCAAATATTGATGAATGAACTGCACGGCCACGGACCCTTCACCCACGCCCGAGGCCACCCGCTTCACCGATCCGTGCCGCACATCGCCAACCGCAAAAATGCCCGGTACGTTCGTTTCCAGCAGAAAAGGATCCCGTTCCAGACTCCAACCCTTCGGACGCTGCCCCTCGCGGATCAAATCCGGCCCGGTAAGAATAAATCCATATTTGTCCCGCTCGACCAGATCACCCAACCAGTCCGTCCGTGGCATCGCTCCGATGAAAATAAACATCGCGCTCGCCGGCACGCGTTCCAGCTTGCCCGTGTCCGAGCAAAGGAACGAAATCTCCTCCAGATGCGTATCCCCGTGCGCCTCGGCCACGCTTGCGTTCGGCCAGATCTGGATATTCCCCATCTCCTTGACCTGGTCGATCAAATACTGCGACATCGAACTCGATAGCGAAGCCCCGCGCACTACAATCACCACACGCTCGGCATATTTCGCGAAATTCATCGCCGCCTGGCCCGCCGAATTCGCCCCGCCGATCACGTAAACGACCTCACCCTGGCAAGAAAGCGCCTCCGTCGAGCCCCCTCCGTAATAAACCCCCGCGCCCTGCAGCCGGTCGATTCCCGGAGCCTCCAGCCGCCGCCACTGCACGCCGGTCGCAATCATCAGTGCGTGGCAGGAAAGCTCCGTGCCATCCGCCAGCTTCATAAATCGA
The DNA here is from genome assembly GCA_964563425.1 of uncultured Acidobacteriaceae bacterium. Taxonomy (GTDB): domain Bacteria; phylum Acidobacteriota; class Terriglobia; order Acidiferrales; family UBA7541; genus Palsa-295. The sequence goes on from CAZLWY010000050.1 coordinate 27,993, forward strand.
TACGGCCCTTCCGCCCGCACTCCCGTAGCTTCCTGCGGCGCCAGAATCTCTACGCCGAATCGCTTCGCCTGCACCACCGCTCGCCGCGCCAGATCGCCGCCGCTCAGCCCTGTCGGAAATCCCAGATAATTTTCGATCCGCGAACTCATGCCCGCCTGCCCGCCGGGCGCCTCGCGCTCGATCATCACGGTGTGAAGCCCCTCGGAAGCCCCGTACACCGCCGCAGCCAACCCAGCCGGCCCTCCGCCGACAATCGCGAGATCGTAGAAATCAGTCTGCGCTCGCGTCCGCAGCCCGACTTTTTGCGCCACCTCCGCCGGAACGCTCTCCAGAAGTTTCGTCCCATCCGGAAACAAAACGACGGGCAGGCTCGCAGCCTCAGGTCCCAGCACATCCAGCAGCTGCTTCGTCTCCGCGTCGTTGGCCGAAAGTTCCACGTCGATCCACTGATACGGCACGCGATTCCGCGCCAGAAAATCGCGAAGCTCGTAGGATTTCGGCGACCAGCGCGTCCCCAGCACGCGAATTCCCTCAAACGAAGGTTTGTACGATGCCTGCCAGTCATCCAGCAGATCGTCGAGCTGCGGATAAAGATGCTCGGCCGGCGGATCCCAGGGCTTCATGAAAAAATAATTGATGTTCGCCTGATTGATCGCGCTGATCGCGGCATTCGTATCCGCGTAAGCGGTCAGCAGCGCGCGCTTCGCATCGGGGAATATCCTCATGCCCTCCTGCAAGAACGCGACGCCATCCATATGAGGCATCCGCTGATCGGCCAGCAGCAGCGCTACGCTGTCGTTGCGCACTTTCAGCTGCTTCAGCAGGTCGATGGCTCCCTGCGGCGAATCGCTGCCGATCACGCGATATTCCGCGCCGTATTTCGACCGCAGGTCCCTCTCGATCGCCCGCAGCACGTCGGAGTCGTCATCCACGCTTAGTAAAATTGGTTTCGCCATCACCGGCCCCGTTTCCCGCCCGTAAATATTCTAGACTTTTGACGCGAGGAAGTAACCCTATCGGATGTTAAAAAATCGATTCGGTCGCACCCGAATTTCAACAGGGAAACCGGTTTGGATGGTTGCGATTAGACGGTGATCGATGCGCCCTGAATTAATTTGGCGTCGTCACTGCATAGAAACAATATAACGCGCGCGATCTCCTGCGGCTTCGGCCACTTCGAAAAGTCCGCGCTCGGCATCGCTTTGCGGTTCGCCTCCGTATCAATAATACTCGGCAGAATCGAGTTCGCGCGCACCTGCGTGCCTTTCAAGTCCGCAGCCAGCGAATCGATCATCGCCACGGCCGCGGCCTTCGACGACGCATAGGCCGCCGAAGCAGCCGCGTGGTCGACGGCGGCCTTCGAGGCTACGTTAACGATTGCGCCATGCCCCTGCTTCACCATGGCCGGCGCCACGGTTCGCGCCAGCACGAACCCAGACCGAAAATTCAGGACGAACATCTGCTCGAATACCTTCGGATCGGTTTCCCACAGATTGGCACCGGCGGCAAATCCTCCCACCGCATTCACCATCGCATCCAACCGCCCGTGCTTCGCCATGATGGCTCGAACCAGCTCGCCTACCGAGCTTTCGCTGGTCACGTCCGTCGCAAAACCCTCTAGTCGCGACGCCGCGCTGCCCGCTTCATTCCGCAACGCTTCGAACCCGTTCACCCTTTCATAGGTTAGCGCAACCGTGGCGCCCTCTTCTAAAAACGCGAGGCTCACCGCCCGCCCCAGTCCGCCCGTGCCGCCAGCCACGAATGCAACGCGTCCCGCGAATCGTCCGTTCACACTCGCCTCCGTCTCGCAGCAGCGAACCCCACATTTATATCATTGCGGGCCCTCGATCGACGGCCCCGGCTCGATCGTTCGCTTGCCAAGCACGAAAAATAGAAGTAAGACTGGCCTCGCAGGAGAGCGATCAAGGAGATCTCCATGTCCTACACCGGCCACTGGAAAATCATCATCAACTCGCCGATGGGCAATCAGGAAAGCACGCTCTCGCTTTCAGAAGCCGGGGACAAACTCACGGGCAGGCAAAGCAGCATGTTTGGCAGCGGAGATATTCAGAATGGCGCGGTGGACGGCAGGAAAGCCACCTGGTCGATCGAAATGACGTCGCCTATCGCCATGACCCTCAAGTTTTCCGCGCAGGTCGACGGCGACGCGATCTCCGGCACGGTCAACGCCGGAGCGTTCGGAGATTCGCCTTTCCAAGGTTCCCGCGCGTAGCGAAATCAAATCCTCAAGTTCTGCTTCGCGAAGCCGGGGGTGCACGATTTCAGCTGGAAGCCGCGCGCGCGGCAGCAACGGCAGCGGGTCGGACGGCTTGTTTTTCCTCTTCGATTTTCTCGTGCGCCAGCTGCGGCTCGAAGCAGCGGCGGCAGCGCGCTTCATACATCCCGCCCGCGCCCACCACGATCAGTTCCTCCGACGCCACCAGTCGCTGCGTGTGCACCGCCGGATTTCCGCAGCGCATGCAAATCGCCAGCAGCTTGGTGATTTCCTCGGCCACCGCCAGGAGCCGAGGCATCGGCTCAAAAGGACGCCCCATGAAATCCGTATCCAGCCCGGCCACGATCACGCGCTTGCCCAGCTCCGCGAGATGCGACGCATCGGCCACGATGCTCTCACCCAGAAACTGTGCCTCGTCAATGCCCACCACTTCCGTGCGCGGCGCCACTTTTTCCAGAATCTCGGCCCCGCTCTTCACCAGCTCGGAAGCAATCTCGAGCCCGGAGTGCGACACGATCCCGTTTTTCGAATAGCGCTGATCGATCACCGGTTTGAAAATCTGCACGCGCTGCTTGCCGATTTCGGCGCGGCGCAGGCGGCGAATGAGCTCCTCGCTCTTGCCGGAAAACATCGGCCCGACGATCACTTCAATCCAGCCCATGTTGCCCTTCACGATGTCCACGTTGTCGCCGCCTCCCGGCGTTAGGCTACCACAAGGACTTGTGAATATTTCGGCGCCGTACGGCGAAATCAGCCGCCCCTGCGTGGCCCCTCGCGCGCCCGCCGTGATAACCTTTTGGTCGCCGCATCGGTCCAAAGGGGGGACGCGCCATGGACGGCCCGCTCAAGATCCGTGTAAACGAACGCCTCACCGAAATTTCCTCCGCGCCCGATACGCCCTTGCTGTACGTGCTGTCCGACGAGCTACATCTGCAAGGTCCACGCTTCGGCTGCGGCCTCGCTCAATGCGGATCGTGTTCCGTGCTCCTCAACGGCGAGGAAATTCGCTCCTGCGTCACGCCGGTTTCCGCGGTCCAGGGCAAATCCGTCACCACGCTGGAAGGATTGCCCGCCTGGTACGCGCGGCAAAGAAAACTCGTGCACGCGCCCGCTTGGCACCCTGTGCAGGAAGCCATCATGGAAGAACAAGCCGTTCAGTGCGGATATTGCTTCAACGGAATGATCGTCACCGCGGCAGCGCTGCTGGCGAAAACTCCTCAGCCCACGGAAGCGCAGATTCGCACGGCGATGAACGGGCACCTCTGCCGCTGCGGCAGTTATCCGCGCGTCATCAAAGCCATTCGCCGCGCCGCCCAGAAGATCGACCCATCGCGTGTGCTCGATATCGAGCCCGTTGGCGCGATCGCGGAAACAGCCGTGAACGCAAGTCCGGCACCACTCGCCGCGGAAACCGAGGTCTCGCGGTGAGCAAAGCCGCCGCGGCTTCTCGATCCGCGCAGCTGGGGGCATTCCCGCGCCGCGAATTTCTGAAAGCGGGCGGAGCGCTGGTCATCGGTTTCAGCATGCGCGGCTTTCTCTCCGGCGAATCGCTCGCCGCGCAGGCAGCCGCGGCAACCGCTCGCGGCACAGTCGCTGGTCCCCCCGATCCGAAACAAATCGACACCTGGCTCGCGATTCATTCCGACAACACGGCAACGGCCTACATCGGCTACGTCGAACTCGGCCAGGGTTCAACCACTTCCTTGCTGCAAATCGCAGCCGAAGAACTCGACCTCGATATGACCCAGGTCAGCACCATCCGTCTGGATACCAACATCACGCCGAATCAAGGCGGCACCTACTCGAGCTCGTCAATCGCCCGCGGGAGCCCGGCGATCCGCACCGCCGCAGCCGAGGCTCGCCAGGCGCTGCTCGGGCTCGCGTCGAAAAAGCTGAACGCACCCGTCGAGCAGCTCACCGTTTCGCGTGGCATTGTCTCCGTCAGGGGAGCCGCGAGCAGCGTGGTCAGCTACGGCGAGCTCGTCGGCGATAAGCCGTTCCAGCTCGCGTTCACAGGCACGGCCCCGCAAAAACCGGTCGCCGACTACAAGCTCGTCGGCAAAAGCCCCGTGCGCAACGACATCCCGGAAAAAGTCAGCGGCAAATACGTCTACCTCCAGCACGTCCGCCTGCCCGGTATGGTGCATGGGCGTGTGGTGCGTCCGCGAGGTCAGGGTGTGTATGGCGCCGGCGCGAAAGTCGCGAGCCTTGACGAATCGTCGATCGCTTCGATTCCCGGCGCGCGCGTCCTGCGCAAGGGCGATTTCGTCGGCGTGGTGGCCCCACTCGAATGGGACGCCGTCCGCGCCGCCCAGCAGCTGAAAATCACCTGGGACATGCCCGCTACTCTGTCCGGCAGCGGCGACGCACTCTACGCCGCCATGCGCGCCGAAAAAACCACGGACCACGTAGTCGTTGAGCGCGGCGACGTGACCGCAGCGTTTTCCTCTGCGCCGCACGTAGCGGCTGGCACCTATCACGCGCCGTATCAAGCTCACGCCGGCTTCGGCCCCAACGGCGCCCTCGCCGACGTGAAATCCGATTCTGCGCTCGTAATTGCCTCGACGCAGGACGTCTACGCCACCCGCAACACCGTCGCCGGAGTGCTCGGCCTGCCTCCGCAAAAAGTTCGCGTGCAGTATTACGAAGGCTCGGGCACGTACGGTCACAGTTGCTACGACGATGTCGCGCAAGCCGCCGCGATTCTGTCGCAGCTCGCCGGAGGGCCCGTGCGTTTGCAATTCATGCGCTGGGACGAGCACGGTTGGGACAACTACGGTCCTGCCCACGTCGGCGAAATTCGCGCCGCCGCCGACGCTTCCGGAAAAATCGTCGCCTATCAATACGAGGGCTGGCACCATAACTGGAGCGCCGTCGAAACCTCCACGCAGCTAGCACTCGGCACTCCGCCGGCGGAATGGCGGCTCGGCGCCGCCCAGCAGGTGAATCCCGCAGACTGCGGTGGCATGTACGACATCGCAAGCGTGCGCCTCGTGAACCATCAAGTCCCCGGCCTGAAATATCTGAAGGGCGCCTGGCTCCGCTCCCCGCTTGATCTCTCTTTTTCATTTGCATCCGAACAGACCATCGACGAACTCGCCCGCATGTGCGGCATGGACGCCTACGAATTCCGCAAGCGCAATATCACGAGCGACCGCTGGATGGGCGTGCTCGACGCCGTCGCAAAAGCCGCGAAGTGGGAGCCGCGTCCGCCGGCCACAAAAGTTTCCGACGCCAAAATCGCGCGCGGCCGGGGCATGGGCCTCGGCACGCACCTCACGTCGTTCGGCGGAGCGGTGGCCGAAATCGAAGTGAATAAGGATACCGGCGTGGTCGCCGTAAAACATCTCTATGGCGCAATCGACGCCGGCCTCGCCGTGAATCCAGCGTTTATCGAAAACCAGATCAGCGGCCAACTCGTGCAAACCGCCAGCCGCATGCTTCACGAGGAAGTCACGTTCAACACGACGAACGTCACCAGCCTCGACTGGAGCACCTACCCGATCCTGCGTTTCGAGGAATGTCCCGAGGTCACGCCCATCGTCGTCCAACGCCTCGACCAGAAATCGACAGGCGCGGGCGAAGAGGTGATGGCCGCCGCTGCCGGCGCGATCGCGAACGCGTTCTTTGATGCCATCGGCGTGCACATGCGCGAATTTCCGCTCACGCCGCCGCGTGTGCTCGCAGCGCTTCAGCGCCGTTAGCGCTCGTAGCGGCAGGAGTTTTCGAATGTCCCAGGAGGACCGCCCATGCAGGCGCCCGGCTTCTCCATTTTCTGCGCGGTAATTTCGTTGACGGTGCTGCTTCCGTCCGGCACCGGCTCCGCGGATTCGCAGGCCTCGGCTGGCTCGAAGAAATTCGCCGCGCTCAGCGAGCAATTCATGAAAGACGGTCTCGCGCTTTCTCCCACCAGCGCCTCCCAAGCCGGGTATCACATCCACATCGACCCCAAGACCGGCAAGAAAATCGAGCTTGACGCCGAACTCGACGACATGAGCCTGAAAGCGATGGACGAGCAACGCGCCTTCTACGCCCGCTGGCGCCAGCGATTCCGCGCCGAGACCCCGCTCGCCACTCTCAACGCGCAGGATGCTGCCGACTGGCAGCTAATCGATGACCAGATCGGCCTCAATCTGCTCGAATCCGACAAGATTCAGAACTACCGCCACAACCCCACCGTCCCGGTCGAGCTGATCGGCAACGCGCTCTTTCTCCCGCTCACGCAGGACTACGCGCCCCGGGAAGTGCGCATGAGCCACATTCTCTCGCGCGTCCGCCAGATTCCCCGCCTGCTCGATCAGGTAAAGGCGTATCTCAGCGACGCCGATCCGATCTTCATCAGCACCGCCGTCAGCGAGAACGATGGCAACATCGACATGATTCAAAACGATCTGGCCAATGAAACGCCGGCCGGATCTCCGCTGAAAGCCGAATACGACCGGGTCGCGCCGCCCGCCATCGCCGCGCTGAAGAATTTCAATGCCTGGCTGAAGGACGACCTTGGCAAGCGCCCCTCGAAACGCACCTGGCGCCTCGGCAAGGATCTCTACGACCAGAAGTTCCGCCTGGTAATGGAAACGAACATCACGCCCGACGCCTTGCTCGCCGACGCCGAGCGCGACCTGAAGGACCTCCGTGTGGAAATGCTCCGCCTCGCGCTGCCCATGCACGCGCAGATGTTCCCTGCGCACGGCGACCATTCCGATCTTACCGGCCGCGATCGCGAAAACCGGATCATCGGCGAGGTCCTGGACAAAATCTCCGAGGATCATTCCGAGCCCGGCGAGCTCGAGCAGACCATCCGGAACGATCTCACCGGCATCGTCGCCTTCATCCGTGAGAAAAAGATCGTCTCGCTCAGCGACCGCGACAACCTGAAAGTGATCCCCACGCCACCGTTCATGCGCGGCATCTATTCCGTCGCCGGATTTCACAGCGCCCCGCCGCTCGAGCCCCACGCCGAAGCCGAATACTGGGTTACGCCCATCGATCCCGCCGCCCCTGCCGCCTCCACCGAATCGCGCCTCCGCGAGTACAACAACCTCACCCTAGAGTGGCTGTCGCTCCACGAAGCGATCCCGGGCCACTACGTCCAGGCCGAGCACGCCAACAATATCCAGCCCGAATCCCGCCGCCTCCTCCGCGCCCTGTTCGGCAATGGCGCCTACGTCGAAGGCTGGGCCGAATACGGCGCGCAGGTCATGATGGATGAGGGGTTTCTGGGAAACGACCCGAGATTCCGCATGATGATGCGTAAGATACGCCTACGCGTGCTCGCCAATACGATCCTCGACGTCAAACTCCAGACCATGAACATGACGGACGACCAGGCCATGGACTTGATGACCAAAGACGCATTTCAAACCCAGGCCGAAGCCAGCGGGAAGCTCCTGCGAGCGAAGCTCAGCTCGACGCAGTTGCCGACCTATTACGTCGGCATTCGTGAGTGGTTTGCGCTGCGGAAGCAGTATGAGGACGCCGCCGGAAAGAATTTCGACATGCTGAAATTCCACGACGTCGTGCTCGACCAGGGCGCGCTGCCTGTCCCGGTGGTCGGCAAGCTGGTGATGCCCACGGCAGCGGGGAACTAGGATCTCATGCAATGAAAGTGCGCGCCGCGGTCGCCTACGATGGCCGGCACGAGTTCTTTATCGAAGAACTCGATATCAGCGAGCCGGGCCCGGAAAATATCCTGGTCCGCATGGCCGGCTGCGGGCTTTGCCACACGGACGTGAAAGCGTGCGAAGGCAACATGGGCGTTCCGATGCCCGCAGTGCTAGGCCACGAAGGCGCGGGCGTCGTCGAGCGCGTCGGGGCGCGCGTCACCAAGGTCCAGCCGGGCGATCACGTGGTGCTCACCTGCGATTCCTGCGGAGCCTGCCCCACGTGCCTCGCCGGGAATCCCGCGTACTGCGATCAACTGATGCCGTTGAACTTCACCGATGGGCGCGCGGGCGAACCCGGCTCATTTCACAGCGGCGCAACGGAAGTTCACGGACACTTTTTCGGGCAATCGTCGTTCTGCAGCTACGCTGTTACCAGCGAGCGCAACACGATTCCGGTGCGCACGGACGCCCCACTTGAGATTCTTGGCGTGCTCGGCTGCGGCGTCCAAACCGGCGCCGGAGCCGTCATGAATTCGCTCGCGGCAAGCGCCGGCAGCGCGATCGCGATCTTCGGCGTGGGCCCCGTGGGGCTGAGCGCGGTGATGGGGGCTGCAGTTTGCGGCTGCTCCGCGATCATCGCCGTTGACGTGCTCCCCTCGCGCCTCCAAATGGCGCAGCACCTCGGAGCCACGCACACGGTTCTCGCCCATCCGCAGGTGAACGTCGCCGAAGAAATTCGCAAAATTGCGCCCAGCGGCGTTGGCTGCGCCTTTGACACCACCGGCCGCGCCGACAGCAATCAGCACGCGCTCGATTCCCTCACCGCAAAAGGGATTTTCGGGTTCTGCGCCGCCCCGGCCGAAGCGCCGAAAATGTCCCGGGTCATGTCCCGCGGTATCTCCCTTCGCGGCATCGTGCAGGGCGATAGCGTTCCGGACGTTTTCATCCCGAAGCTGGTCGATCTCTACATGAACGGCCGTTTCCCGTTCGACAAAATAGTGACGAAATACCCTTTCGAGAAAATCAACCAGGCCGTCGAGGATCAAGCAGCGGGAAAAGTGGTCAAGCCGGTATTTCTATTCCCCTCGTAAAGCGCGTGCAGCTTTGCTTGTCGCGTATCCAGTCGAACTCAATCTGGTTTACTAGCGTTTACTCACTTGGTTAACTGGGGTTAATATACGTCATGCGTGCTCACCGATTGCGGAGCCGGATCATCCTTGCGCTGCTCGCGGTCGCAGTCGCCGCACGGCCGGTGCGCGCACAGGACTCCGCGCAGGCGCCTCCGCAAGACACGCAGCTCGCGCACGCGCAGGATCAGTCAGACTCGCCAACAGCTGGCGATTCGTCCTCGGGCCAGTCGTCTTCTGACGATTCACTCACCCTCCTGCCCCATCCAGACGACGCCGGCTACTGGATTTCAGGCCAGGCAAACGTCGTATTCCAGTGGCACCCGTCGTTTGCCGCGAAATACACCGGTCCGAACAGCCTCACCCCCGGCGCCCAGAGCGCGACCACCCATGTTCTCACCGTCTTCACCGGCTTCGAGGTGACTCCGACGACTGAATTTTTCGGCGACATCGAGTACGCCACCGGCGGCGGCATCGGCCGCGCATTCGGTCTCGCGGGTTACACCAATCTCGATTCCGTGCGAACCGTATCCGGCGCGCAGCTTCCAACGACCCCTTACCTCGCGCGCCTGATGATCCGGCAGATCATCCCGCTCACGGATGAAAAAGTCACCCAGGACCGTGACGAATTTCATCTCGCTACCTCCGTGCCGGCGCGCCGCATCGAATTTCGCGTCGGAAAATTCGATCTCGCCGATTTCTTCGACCTGAACACGTGGGGCCAGGACAGCCATCTGCAATTCCTGAACTGGACGGTCGACAACAACGGCGCCTACGACTACGCCGCCAACACCCGCGGCTATACCGACGGCGTACTGCTGGAATATGACGATCACTGGTTCGCCGCGCGTTTCGCCGTCGCGCTCGAACCGAAGATCGCCAACGGGATCAATCTCGATCTGGACATCGCCCGCGCGCGCGCTGAAAACCTGGAGTTACAGGCCACGGGCAAGCCCGTCGCGCATCGCACCGGCACCGTGCGCCTGCTGAGCTACCTCAACGAAGCGGGCATGGGGAATTACAAGGAAGCGATTGCCGAATTCCTGGATCACGAAACCGCGACGCCCAACATTATCGACACGCGCCGCCAGGGCCGACACCGCTACGGCTTCGGCTTGAACTTCGAGCAGTCGATCACGGACGATATCGGAGTCTTCGGCCGCCTGGGCTGGAGCGACGGCCACAACGAGTCGTGGGCCTACACCGAAGACGACCGCGAGTTAGAGCTCGGCGCTTTCTCGATGGGCGCTCCCTGGCACCGTAAGAACGATCGCGCCGGCATCGCCTTCGTCGCCAATGGGATCACCGCTGACCACCAGCACTATCTGGCGCTCGGCGGCCTGGGCTTTCTGCTCGGCGACAGCGCGCTCACCTACGGCCCGGAGAAAATCTTCGAAAGCTTCTACACCGCACACGTTTGGCGCGGCTTCTTCGCATCCTTCGACATCCAGCACATCAACAACCCTGGCTACAATCAGGCCCGCGGCCCCGTTACCGTACCAGGCCTTCGCCTCCACGTCGATTTCTGATTCGGCGGGAGCATCCGCCGCAGCCCCTCGACGACCTGGTTTGCTCTAATGCGCCTCCGGCGCAGGAGTCGGTATCGAATTGTCCCCTGGCGCCGCCGCTCCCGCCGTCACCAGGATCACGGGCACGCCGGGCTTCAGGGCATCCATTACCTGCGGCGGCAATTTGTCGGCACGCGCCACGAGCGCCGTCACCTGCCACATTTGCATGTCGCTGAGCGATTTCTCAAACGACGGCATGCCGGATAGTCGAATTCCATTTTTCACTTTCCAGTACGTGACGCCCGCGGGATCGTCACTCACGCGCCCGTCAACGGTGAAGAGCTGCGGCGGACGCGGAAACTCTCCCTGGCCCACCGACGGGACCGGCTGGTTCGGCAAACCATGGCACACCGCGCAGTTGTTCTGATAAATGTTTGCAGCGCTCACCAGCTCCGAGGTGGCGAAATTCGATACGTCCCGGTTGGGAGCCTCACGCTTGATTCGCGCCTCCAGTGCCGCGCCGGCCAGCGCTGCTTCGCCCGGTATCGGCGGATCCGACGTTGCCGCCGGGAAGTGACCGCTCATGGCGTACAAGAAAAGCAGCAGCGGCAGGATCAATAGCCCCACGATCAACCCGATCAGGAATTTCATGTCGCGCCTCCGTTCGACTTCGAGTCCGTACGTCTCGCGCCGTCAATTTAGATGCCCCGCGCCGGCGATTGCAACACGCATCTCGCGTCGGGCAGCCCACTCCGATGCAGGGACTGGCGCCGGCGAGTTCGGCCACCTCGGCGACTTCGCCCCGTCGATTCGGAAAGGATGCGAAGGCGCGTAGTGGAAATCATTTCCCGTCGAATGCAGGGGTGCGGTGGTTCTCCAGGCTGATTTTTCCACGGCAGGAATGGGTGAGTGAGCGTTTTGTTGCGAATTTTTTCATGTCGACGCGCCGACAGAAATTTAGTCATCGCGCTATTTCCTGAATTGCTACGAAAGTAGAATGCATTTTTCGGGCGGGTGCTGCGGCGCTAAGATTAGCGGTTTGTGGTCGATGCTCGATGCCACCTAAATCGAGGTATTACGATGAGGCCATCGATCGGCATCTTGACATACCGTATGGCAATCGATAGGATGTTCGGGGGTTTTCACCAATGGAGAAAGCGAAGGTCCGCGTCTCTCCCAAATTTCAAGTTGTGATCCCCAAGGCGCTCCGCGAAGAGCTGCGCATCGAAGCGGGACAAGAACTACTGATGTTCGCGCTCGACGGCGTGCTGCGTCTGGTGCCGCGCCGCTCGATCAAGGAGCTGCGTGGCATCGCCAAGGGCCTCCGATGGAAAGACGACTATCGTGACCACACGGAGCGGTTCTGATCTCTACCTCGTTGACTCGACCGGCTGGCTCGAATACCTGACCGAAGATTCCAAGGCAGCGGCTTTCGGGCATTACCTCGAGGGCGAAGCCTCGGTTATCGTGCCGTCGGTGGTCATCTTCGAGGTCTATCGGCATCTCGCGAAGCATCGCGGTCGGCCGCTCGCGGACCGCTTCGCCTCGCAGGCGTTGCTGCGCCGCGTCGTCCCGCTCGACGAAACCGTCGCGCTCGCCGCCGCGAACGTGAGCCTCGACCACCGCCTCAACGGCAACGACGCCATCGTCTACGCCACCGCCCGCGTCTGCCAAGCCCAGCTCGTCACCGCCAACACCCACTTCCGCGGCCTCCCCGGCGTCATCATTCCCTGACCGTATCCGAGCTTCGTCCCGTCCCCTAAGTTTGGTAATATCCCGGCAACCGTACAGGCATCAAAACAACGTGACCGGGGGGGGCCGGGATGGTTGAATGGCCGCACCTCAAGCTGCGCTCGATCTGGATCTGATTCAGTATCTTCAGTTGAAGCTTGCCGCGCTCGGGCAGCCGGCATCGAGTTCCGCAGGGGACGCGCCGTTGCTCGAAATCGCGCGACCTCTTCTGCGCAACCATTACGAGAAGGAACGTCGTCTCGGTTCCTACCTGTGTCCCGCCGACGCGCGCATCCAATCCTTTCTCGACGCATATCTGGCCGACGCGTGCCCCGATTCGGCCGTCCCGCGGCTTCCGGCCAGCACGTTCATCCTCGACCGGCCTGGGCTGGCGCGCGCCATGTCTTTGCCGCCCGACTCGAACTGCTTCTCGTCGCCTTACTTGCGCTCCTATCGCGTGCCGCAGGGCGTGCTGCACAATCCCTCAAGCGACCGCCGCACCACGCGCGGCGTCTTCCACATCGCCGAAGGCGGCTTTCCGATTCCGGCCGATAAGCAAGCTGTGCCGAAGCGCACGTTCGCCGCTCTGCTCGCGGCCGCTCTGCGTCCGCCGCGCGAGGTTCTCACCGTGCCGTTCACCGCGGGCCAGTCCGAACCCGCGCAACTGTTCGTTTCGCTCTTGCTGCGGCCGCTGGTCTGCCCGGCCACGGGATCGGACCCCGCGCGGACGATGGAGACGCGGTTTTTCGCGCCCGGCAGCTTGGTGAGCAATCTCGATTTCGTCGAATCGATTTTTGGCAACGGTGGCGATCCGCATCTGCCGGAAAACAATGCCGCTCTGGATGTGGCGCATTGGACCGGCCATACCGGCTGCGTGATCCTGGCGCCGCATCTGGTCGGCATACAGAAAGCGGCGCTCGGCCTGCCGCACAGCAGCGAAGCCACCGCGCGCCAGCGTCGCGACGGCATGTGCTGGAGCGACCCCGACGAGCCCTACAACGACGGCCAGGCGTTTAAAATCTGCGCTCGCGATCAACAGGGCGTGATCGTCACCGTGATTGCGGACAACTACTACGGCTACTGCAAGAAAGAAGTGAAGACGCAGATCAGCTACGCCGCAAACCTCTTCGGCCTCGCCGAGGAAGAGCACGCGGGAGGTGCCATCGCCTTCGCGACCTACGTTCTCGGTTCGGAGTTCTACGCCGGACGCACCGTTAGCCTGAAGAAAGCTACCCTCGAGCAGGCCATGGGGTTGCTGGGCGACCTCGTTGAGCACCATTCGGGAGGGTATGGCGTCGATCGCCGATATCGGGACGTTTTCTACCTGCCGGAGGATTCTGTTTTCACGCTTCGCGACGGCCTCGTACGGTGGCAGCATGGCGGAGAAAACCTTCAGTTAACTCTCCACCCCTCAAATGTTTACGTTCTGCCGTCCGGTTTTCGTGTTCACCTCGAGAAGCAACCATACGGTACCGCATGGAGACTCGTGGGATCTCGGCCGCGAGGTACACTCTGTCACAAGCCTTCTACCGTCTCCGGCGGCGGCAAATCCGAGATCTCGAAGTCGATTGCGCACGCGCTGCTGAACGGCCCGGTCTACGTTCGCGACTACTGCGAGGACATGGACAAGGTCGCCGAGATCTTCGAGCGCGACTTCTCGACGATTTACAAAAACCGGTCACCTGACGCGCGTGCGAAGCGGCCAATCCTGAGCCCGGACCGGACCATGGGCTCGGTGATTCGCCTGTTCACCACGTCACCGCACTACACCGACGAGCACAATGAATGGATCCGCAACCTGCCGCAATCCACGCGACAGCTGCTATTCACCGTGAAGCGCTATTATCGCCCCGAGTGGGGCGACAACTGGCGCGAGCATTTCACCGTGGACCGCATCGACGGTTTTCTCGGCAACGAACTCAAGCTCGATAGCGAGCCGCTCGTCAGCAACTACCTGCGCGTGGGCCACGATCGCGACGGCGCCTGGCGCATTTACAAGCTGCGCCCTGATTTCTGCCCCGCGGAAAAGGTGCAGGTCGAGGACGACATCACGGCCTCCGTCGTGCTGCCGCGCGCGAGCCTGAACGACCTGGACCGCGAGGCCATCGGCGAAAGCGTAAAACTGGTCGCGAATTGCGAGAGGCTGCTGTTCCAGCGTCCCGATGACGCGATCAACCCCGGCGTCGACCGGCAGGCGGAAGCCGATATCGCCAGCCCCGGCACGTTTTTGTCGAATTACGAACCGCTGACCGGCGAGCAGGCGCACGCGATGGTCGAGCACGTGGTCGATTTCGACCGTTATACGAAACCGATGCAGCGGCTGCTCCAGGATTTCGCATCGCAGGAATCCTCCAACAACGGCGACGCGTTCGTCGTCGCGTCGTCCCGTCCGCGACTGGTCAACGGCAAGCCTTCGCAGAATCCGCGCTACCTGCAAAAGCGTCCCGATCTCGTCCGACCGCGCGCCGCCTATCTTGCGCGCATTGCGGCGCGGCTGGAGCGCGACATTCCCGCCGACCGGTCCGTGCATTTCCCGGTCACCGCGGTTCTCGCCGGGCGCAAGAATAGCCCGCCCGATCCGGCCGCCGGCATTCCGCCGCTCGCCGTGTACGCGCCGATTCATTATCAGGAGCTGCCGGAGCTTTTCATGGAGTGCATCTCGAGCCTCACCGGAAAATCTCCCGCAACCACGGGTTTCGGCAGCGAAGGCGCGCTGACGAAAGGGCCCTTCAACGCGCTGTGGCCCGTGGTCGACTTGAATAACGCGCTTGTCTCCGCGATTCTTACCAGCGACACCGGCTTCACTACGTCGGCCGGATACGTGGGCCCGCATTTTCGCGTGGATCACGACGTCAGCCTGCTGGTGCCGGAAATCTGGTGCCGCATGCGCACGCACGAGCGCGATCCCCGATTCCTGATCGACGGGGGATTCCTGGAAAAGATCGAAGATTTCGCGTTCCAGGGGCGCGCGGTGCTGGCAAGCCGGCTGGGCTATCGCATCACGATGGCGTTCGTCGATCACTACCTGGGCCGCATTTTCGAAACGCCCGATTCCGTGTTCCCCATCGAAATGTTGCGGACGGAATTGCAGGATGCGGCGATGTATGCGGCGGGAGTAGACGCGATCGTGGAATCGCAGCGCCGCGTGGCGCTGAATTATTTCGAGGACGGCAGCTTCGAGGCAGCGTGCCCGCCGTTGCGCGCGCTGCTCGAGATCATGGCGCACGGTTCGTATTACGGAATGGGAGTGGAGCACCCGCAAGTGCGCGCGATGTTCACGCGCGATGCGCTGCTTGCCAGCGACTGGTACGCCGAGCGGCTGCGCACCAAGCAGCAGCGCGATCGGGCGCTTTGGCTGCGGCACGTTCGCGCCCTGGAGCAGTTTCGTGCGGCGCAGCAGGAATTTCCGCCGCAGGATGACATCGATTTTGAAAGCCGCGCGGCGCTGGCTCGTGGGCAACTCGATCGCGTCAGTTCGGCGGCCTACCTTGATGAACTGGTTGGGACGATTGGCGCTGACCCGTTTCACGGCCAGATTTCGCAACCTTAACCCAGCGGTTTGGCGTCTTCCGTTGCGCTTTGGCTGCGCTGCCGGTATTTCGACTGCAGGTCACTTCGCGAGGATGCCCTTCGCTTGTTTTCAACGATTTAGGCTGGAAACAGCCTGGCATGGTGTGATGTTCTCACTGCGCCAGAGCTGAAATTCGCCGCGCCGAGGATCCTTCCCGGACGACGAAGACACCCCGCCCGGGCGTGGTGCTTCAAAGGGGGGCGCGTTAGGCCAGCGCCTTCTTCAGCTTCTTGGTGGTTTTGACGAGCTGCCTCTTCAGCGCGTCGACCTGCTTTGAAATGTCCTCAAGCTCGCCCCTGGCCATTACTCCGGCCTTGGCCACTTTGTGGGCGGTGCGGTCCGCCTTGCCGATGGCTGCGCCAATTTTCTTGGCTGCGGTCTTCAATCGATTCTTCGCCATTTCGTCGTCTCCTCAGAACTGCACCGGAAGTATCGCACGCACCCGGGCCAATCGCCGCCGAGTATTTTCTGGCCTGCCGGTGCGGCGGTCAAATCGCACGCAGGAACAAGCGGATGAAAAGACGAGCCGATCATGCTACGGTAATCGGCACGCGAAAAACGACATGGAAAACATTCGAATCACGCTTCCGGATGGATCGACACGGGAGGTACCGAGCGGGACTTCGGCTGCGCAGGTGGCCGCGCAGATCGGGCCGCGGCTCGCGAAGGACGCGCTGGTCGCGCGGGTTGACGGCGAGCTGAGCGATTTATCGAAGCCGCTGGATCACAACGTAAAACTTTCGATCCTGACCGCGAAGGATCCCGACGCGGTGCAGGTATTCCGCCATTCCGCCGCGCACCTGCTCGCCGCGGCGGTGCTGGAGCTTTATCCCGACGTAAAACTTGGCGTCGGGCCGCCGATCGACACCGGATTCTTTTACGAATTCGTGCGCGAGCAGCCGTTTACTCCCGACGACCTCGAAAAAATCGAGGCGAAGATGCGCGAGATCGCGGCGCGCGACGTGCCGAACGAGCGGAAGCTGATTCCGAAGCCCGAGGCGCTGGAGCTTTACCGCAAGTCGAACCAGCAATTCAAATGCGAGCTGGTGGAGGAAAAGGCCGTCGAACCGCTGGTTTCTTTTTACACCACCGGGAATTTCATCGATTTCTGCCGTGGCCCGCACATTCCCTCGACCGGGCGCATCAAGGCGTTCAAATTGATGAACGTGGCGGGCGCTTACTGGAAGGGAGACGAAAAAAATCCGCAGATGCAGCGGATTTACGGCGCGTGCTTCGTGGAGCAGAAGGATCTGGACGAATACCTGCACAAGCTCGAGGAAGCGAAGCGGCGCGATCACCGGCGGCTGGGCACGGAGCTTGATCTCTTCAGCATTCAGGACGAGGCCGGGCCCGGGCTGATTTTCTGGCATCCGAAGGGCGCGGCGATTCGCCGTGTCATGGAAGATTGGCTTAAGAACGAGCTTGTTCGCCACGGCTACGAGATGGTCTACACGCCACACATCATGCGGCTCGATCTATGGAAGACCAGCGGCCACGCGAATTTCTACCGGGAAAATATGTTCGGTCCGGTCGAAGTGGAAAAAGCCGAGTATCAGCTGAAGCCCATGAACTGCCCGGGCCACGTTTTAATTTTCAAATCGCACCTGCGCAGCTATCGCGAGCTGCCGGTGCGGCTGGCGGAGCTGGGGACCGTCTATCGCTACGAGCGGTCGGGCGTGCTGCACGGGCTGATGCGCGTACGCGGCTTTACCCAGGACGACGCGCACATTTTCTGCACTCCGGAACAGATCGAAAAGGAAATCCAGGATTGCGTCGAGTTTGCATGGGAGGTGCTGCGCGTTTTCGGGTTCAACGAATATGTGGTGGAGCTTTCCGGGGGCGATTCGGCGCATCCGGAGATTTATGCCGGCACTCCCGCGGATTGGAAACGCGCCGAGGACACGCTGACTCGGGCGCTCGAGAACCTGAAGGTGCCGTACAAATATATTCCGGGCGAAGCGGCTTTCTACGGGCCCAAGATCGACGTGAAGCTGGTCGATGCGATCGGGCGGCCGTGGCAGCTCACCACCGTGCAGTTCGATTTCAATCTGCCGAGCCGATTCGAGCTTGAATACGTGGGCGAAGATGGCGAGCGGCATCGGCCCCTGATGGTGCATCGGGCGCTGTGGGGATCGGTGGAGCGATTTTTCGGCGTGCTGATCGAGCATTATGCGGGAGCGTTCCCCGCTTGGCTCGCGCCGGTGCAGGTTTCCGTGCTGCCGCTGAGTGAGAAAACCATCGATTACGCGCGCAAGATTAGGCAGCAGATGAAGGATGCCGGCTTCCGGGTCCATCTCGACGACCGCAACGAGAAGCTGCAGGGCAAGATTCGCGACGCGCAGCTGCAAAAGATTCCCTACATGCTGGTTCTCGGCGGCCGAGAGGCCGAGGCTGGCACGGTTGGCGTGCGCCACCGCGCCAAAGGCGATCTCGGCCCGCGCCCGGTCGACCAATTCATCGCGGACCTGCGCGCGGAAGTCGATACGCACGCGATTCAATAGCCAGATTCCGATGCGCCCGATGAAAATTTCCGCTGCCGCGCAAATCGCTGCACTGCTCGCTGGCGTGGCGCTGCTGGATGGGCCCGCGCGGCCGCAGTCGTCGGACGATCACAGCTGGGCGGACCAGAATTTCATCGCTGCGTTCGACGAGTTTTTCCCGATCAAGCACGCGGAGGGCGACTTTATCGCCGCGCGCGCGCATCGCGACGGCGTGAACGACCTGGGGGAATTCTCCGTGGTGATCGAGAACACCGACAATCCGCGCGCGATGCGCGGGATTCTTCGCGAAGCGCAGGGCGCGCCGCTGTACCAGCAACTCCTGGCGCTGCACGCGAAAGATCCTGCTCGATCCTACGATCGGCTGAAACAGGATCTAAAGGTTCGGGTCTGGAATTTCACCCCGCAGCAGTGTCCGGCGGTGGCCGAGCAGTACAAGGCTTTTGAAAACATCACGTTCGTCCGCCCGCGCGACGATGACGCCGAGGACGAGCACCCGATCATGTACCAGTTCAATGAATCGATTGGAGGCGGCGATTCCGAAGTGATGGAGTACGTCGAATCCCGCGCTTTTCCCAAATGGGCCAACGCCACGCGCAAGGCTTTGGACGCCTGCGCCGGCGTGCCCCAACCGAATCCCTGAGCGCCGAGCGGCTAAGACATCCGCTATTGCGGCTGAGCGCCGTCAGCGTGCTATACTTTCTGGCCTGTCGCTCCATGGCAGTGTTCTAGTACGCGGAGCGGCTGATAATCGGGCGTTGCAACTGGATTTCTCGCCCCGGAGGTGGTTTTATCGCGGAACGTGGTGGTCCTCCTGGCCTTCGGGTCAACGAACGCATACGCGCTCGGGAAGTACGCGTGGTGGATGAAGCGGGGAATCAGCTGGGCGTGATGTCCCTGTTCGACGCAATGAAGGCGGCGAGGGATGCCGGTCTGGATGTCGTCGAGATTTCGCCGAACGCCGTACCGCCGGTCTGCAAACTGGTGGACTACGGCAAGTTCCAGTACGAACAGAGCAAGAAAGCCCACGAAGCGAAGCGGCACCAGAAAAGCTCGCATATAAAGGAAGTGAAGTTCCGGCCATCGACGGCGGAGCATGATTTCCAGGTGCGCAAGAACCAGATCATCCGGTTCCTGGGCGAAGGGCACAAAGTAAAGGCGATGATTTTCCATCGCGGCCGGGAAATGGCGCACCAGGATGTGGGACGCGCGAAGATGGAACGCCTGCTGAAGGAAATTACGGACCACGCGCTGGTGGAATTCGGTCCGAGGATGGAAGCGAACATC
>CAZLWY010000051.1:0-9750 GCA_964563425.1 uncultured Acidobacteriaceae bacterium
ATCGAGCTGGCGAAGCGCTACAACGCGAAAGTGGTGACCAACGATTTCAATCTGAATAAGGTGGCCACGCTGCAGGGGATCGAGATCATGAACGTGAACCTGCTGGCGAACGCGTTGAAGCCGGTGGTGCTGCCAGGCGAGATCATGCGCGTCTTTATTTTGCGCGAAGGCAAAGAGTACAACCAGGGCGTGGCGTATCTGGACGACGGCACGATGGTGGTGGTCGACGGCGCGCGCAAGATGATCAACAAGACCGTGGACATCAGCGTCACGTCGGTTCACCAGACGACCGCAGGCAAGATGATATTCGGGCGGTACGACGAGCGCGGCGAGCAGCAGGCTCCGCGTCCGGTTCCTTCGTCGTCGGAGGGGACGGGTGCGGGTCGCGGCGAAGGGCCGACGCACGGCGGCGAGCGGCCGCCTCGGCCGCTTTATCCTGAATCCGGGCGATCCTAGAACGTGTTTGCCGAAACGATGTGGTCCGCGCCCCGATCGCTTCCATGAATTCAGGCGGCAACGTTCGGCTGATTGGGATTCCTGCCGATGTCGACGACGATGCCGGGGATTGCAGACCCGAACGCTGTTTGAGAAATGCCCGGGGAGGGTTTTCCGAGTGGAAGAGGCTGAACGTCCCGAGGGACTCGATATTGCTTTGGCGTGCCTTCCCCTAGGCCGCGTCCTCGGAGCAAAAGCGTACATGGATGCGATCTGGGTCGAGGCTGAAAATCTCGAGATCGTCGCTCGGAACTGACCCTGTTCATTCGCACCTGCACGACAATTGCGATAGACTCCTAAGCTTCCATGACGCGCATTGCTGCAATCGTTCCGGCTGCCGGGCTTGGCACGCGCATGGGCGCGGATCAGCCGAAGCAGTTCCTCGAGCTCGACGGCATGCCGCTGATTATTTTCACCCTGCGGCGGCTGGCGTCGTGTCCTGCGATCACCGATTTTCTGATCTCGACGCGGGCCGACGACGTGATGTCGCTGCAGGATAAAGTGGCCAAGGCGGCGCTGGGGCGGCCGGCACGCGTGGTGCACGGCGGGGACACGCGGCAGCAGTCCGTGGCCAACGCGCTAGCCCAGGTCGATCCTTCGACGGAAATCGTCCTGGTGCACGATGCGGTGCGGCCGTTCGTGACGCGCGAGCAGATCGAGCGCCTGATCGCGGAGGTGCGGGCTCGGGGCGCGGCGATCCTGGGAACCCCGGCGATCGATACGGTGAAAGAAGTGAAGCGGGCGAGCCTCCCCGAAGATGTGGCGCTGATTTCAGCGACGGTGCCGCGCGAGCGCATCGTGCTGGCGCAGACTCCGCAGGCGTTTTCCTATGCCCTGCTGCGCGATGCGTTTCGCAAGGCGCAGCAGGATGACGTCACGGCGTCGGACGAATCGGCGCTCGTCGAACGATTCGGTCACGATGTGTTTGTGGTGCAGGGATCGGAACGCAACATCAAGATCACGCGGCCTTCAGATATGGATCTGGCGCGGTTTTATCTGCAGCAGGAGCGAAGGGCGGTGAAGGCATGACGTTCGCCCCCAATCAGCCGCGACGGCCGGCTCTGACGCCAGCTCTGCGGATGTCGCTCTTCTCGTTGATGATGGTCGCGCTCGCGGCCGTGTTGTGGCTCGTCAGCAGCAAGTCGCCGAACACACCCGGCGCGATCGAGATGAGCGATTCGGATTTCATGAGCCAGGTGGAGAAGAACAATATTGGGTCGGCGAGGCTCTTGGAATCCCGCAGCAGCACCCAGATTCAGGGCCAACTTCGGCAGCCCGTGCAGAATTTCACGGCCACCATCCCGAACCAGGCGGTTATCGATCTGTTACAGCGGCTCCGGGAACAAGGTGCGACGATCGATGTTCGGGAGGGGATGGGCGCGAATCCGGCGAGCGCGACTTCTTTGCTGATCAACATCGCGCCGCTGCTGGTGATCGCTGTTCTTGCTGTTTTCATGTTCAGCCGTATGCGAAATCGGCGCACTCCACCGCAGCAGGGAACTCCGTCCAACAGGCCACTGGGATGAACTACGCTGGAATCGGCTACGATCTGCACCGCCTGGTCGAGGGGCGCAAGCTCATGATCGGCGGCGTCGAAGTGCCGTTTGATAAAGGCTCGCAGGGGCATTCCGACGGTGATGTGCTCTGCCATGCGATCTGCGACGCGCTGCTGGGAGCGTCAGGCCAGGGTGATATCGGCACGCATTTTCCGGATACGGATCCGAAGTGGAAGGGCGCTTCGAGCCTGATTTTTCTGGAGCATATTCGCAGTCATTTGACGAATGAGCGGTTTCGGATCGTAAATATCGACGCAATCGTGGTCTGCGAGCGGCCGAAGCTGGGCCCGCACTTCCCAGAAATGAAAAAAGCGCTGGCAAAGGCGCTGGGGATCACCACGGATGAAATCAATCTGAAGGCCAAGACCAACGAAGGCGTGGACGCCGTGGGGCGCGGCGAGGCGATTGCGGCGCACGCTGTCGCCACGCTGAGCCAGCACTAAGGCCATGTCGTCCGGCACACCACCCGAAGCTCCTTCAACCGCCGGTTCTTCTACTTCCGAGGATGTTGCTGCGATTTTGGGCCAACGAGGCTGGCTGAGCTCCGAGAATGCGACAGGGGAGTCGCAGACTGCTTTGCAAATGTGGTTCGCGCGAGCAGCCGAGTTGCTGGGACCGCATGCGGCGTGTCGCGCGGGGCTCGAAAACCTGCTGGCGCTGGTTTTCGGCTACGACGCCGGTGCGATTCTGCGCCAGCCTGCGAACCAGGCGGTGCTGGTAGGGGACGGGGCGCGCGATGTGATTCGCGAACTTGCGCATCGCGTGCTGTCGGGCGGCGACGTGGATTCCGATCGGCTGAAGGAAATTGTGGACGGAATGAAAGCGGCGCTGCCCTATCGCAGCCGCGACATGTTTCATCCGATTCGCGTAGCGCTGGCAGGCGCGGCCGGCAATGGGGAACTGGACCGCGTGATTTTGCTGCTGGATGCCGCGGCGAAACTGCGGTTTGCCGCGCCGGTGAAGGGAACGCGGCAGCGGATGCTGGAATTCTGCGCTGCGCTGGATTGATTTGTCATGCCTACCGCACCGATGAACTGGATCACTGGATTTCATGCCGTCGAAGAGGCGCTTGCGGCCGCGCGTCCGCTGGATCGGATTTTGATCGCGAGGGGCCGGCACGGCGAACGCCTCGAGGAAGTGGTGCGGCTGGCGAAATCGCGCGGGGTGCCGCTGCGGTTTGAGGATCGCCAGCAGATCGACCGGGCCACGGGGACGCGCGAACATCAGGGAATTGCGGCGCTGGGCGCGGCCAAGCCGGCCGTTGAGTTGGAGGATTTGCTCGCCGCGAAAGGCGGGAACGGGCTGCTCGTGCTGCTGGACGGCATCGAAGATCCTCATAATCTGGGAGCGATCGTGCGCACGTCGCTGGCCGCGGGCGCGCAGGGGATTGTGATTCCGGAGCGGCGGGCGGCCGGATTGAGCGATACGGTGGAACGCGCGTCGGCGGGCGCGCTGGCGCATCTAGCGGTGGCGCGC
Source organism: uncultured Acidobacteriaceae bacterium (assembly GCA_964563425.1). Taxonomy (GTDB): domain Bacteria; phylum Acidobacteriota; class Terriglobia; order Acidiferrales; family UBA7541; genus Palsa-295. Next base: position 3,528 of record CAZLWY010000051.1, read on the forward strand.
GTGAAGAATCTGGTGCGCGCGATGGAGGAAATGAAGGAAGCCGGTTACTGGCTGGTGGGTCTGGACGAGCGCGCGGAAAAAACGCACACGGAAGTGGATTTGAAGGCTTCCGTCGGAATTGTGCTGGGGCGCGAGGGCGAAGGGCTGCACGAGCTGACGCGCAAGCGCTGCGATTTTCTGGTGTCGATTCCGACGCAGGGGCCGGTGCGGTCGCTCAATGTGTCGGTGGCCGCCGGCATCATGCTGTTCGAGGCGGTTCGCCAACGGCGCGGTTAGCTGTCGTATTTCAGCAGAGAGAAAACGTCCACACCCGCCAATTTCTTGCGGCCGTTGAGGAAATTCAGTTCGACGGCGAAGGCTGCGCCGACGATTTCACCACCGAGTTGACGGACGAGATCGATGGCAGCGGCGGCGGTGCCGCCGGTGGCGAGCAGATCGTCGCACAGCAACACGCGCTGGCCTTTCTTCACGGCATCCTGATGAATTTCGAGCTGATCGGTGCCGTACTCGAGCTGATAAGTCACCGAGGCTGTCTTCCACGGCAGTTTTTTCGGCTTGCGCACGGGGATAAATCCGGCGCCGAGGCGGTAGGCCAGGGCCGGAGCGAAAATAAATCCGCGCGCTTCGATTCCGGCGACGATGTCGACTTTTTGTCCGCCGTAATGCCCGCAGAGCTGGTCGACCAGCTCGTGAAACCCCTTTCCATCCTGAAGCAGCGTGGTCAGGTCATAAAACAAGATTCCCGGCTTCGGGTGATCGGGAATTTCGCGGATCAGTTTTCTCAGGTCGCCCATCGTCTCCTCGTGGTGAGTTTAATCGTCATACTCGATCGAGAACGCATCCGCAAATCCAGGATCCATCTCTGCCGGTTGTTCGCTCACGCCGGTGACGGAGGAGCCCTGCGGCCCTCGCTCGAGATTTTCGCGGAGCGACGCGAGCGCGGCGGACCCTCCGATCGCGTATACTTCGACGCGGCCGTCGCGAAGATTTCGGACGTATCCCGCCAGTTTCAGATAACGCGCGCCTCGTTCGACGAAATAGCGGTAGCCGACGCCTTGCACGGTTCCGCTCACGTAGAAGCGCTTAGCCTGTTGCTCTTGTTGCACGGCGTAGTCCGCCCGGGGCCAGCAAACGCGCGATTTTAACCCAGCCGCAGGCGCGGCGACTGTGTCTTTTTGAGGCTGGTTTCGAAGGCATTGTGATATTTTCCGTCCGAGATGCAGCGCGATTGAGCCGAACGCCGCGGCGCGAAGGCGCATCTAATTTCTAAAATGTCCCCAGGCCATCATCGGACCAAGATGCCCGTCATTGCGGCACTTACTGCCGTCGCGCTTGCGCTGGGCTCGGCCGTCGTACGCGCGCAGGGCGATGGCCAAGGTCCGATCGCGCCTCCCCCGAAGTACGAAGTGAAGCGCATTCCCTCGGTGCCGCACCCGGGTCCGCCGCCGATCCCGCAGCAGGAAATCGTCCGGCGATTGGCAGCGGCGGAAGACGCGGCGCGAAAAGTATACGAGACGTACGATTTCATGCAGACGATTCGCATCGAGGAGCTGTCGACGCCCGGCGGAAAGTTCACGGTGACGGGCGAGGAATACACGCGGCCCGACGGCCAGCGCATGTGGCGCGTGGTAAAACCTCCGGAATCAAATCTCAAGCTGACGCACTATTCGTTTGAGGATGTGCGCACGATCACCACGCTTCCGATTTTTTTTCTGACATCGGACCAGGTTGCGAATTACGATTTTCTCTACGCCGGGCAACAGAAGCTCGATGAGCTTAACACCTATGTTTTCCAGGTGAAGCCGAAGCAGCTAAGCCGCACACAGCGCCTGTTTCAAGGCGTCGTATTCGTGGACGACCACGATCTCGCCATCGTCGAAACCTACGGGAAATTCGTGACGGAGCTGCTCGACGAAGGCGCCAAGCTGCCGTTCGATCTGTTCGAGACGTATCGGGAGAATTTTCAGGATAAATACTGGCTGCCGACTTATACGACTTCCGACGATTATCTGGGCTCAGGCGACGATCAATTCCAGTTGCGGCTGGTGATCCGCTCGAGCGGGTTCAAGCCAAACGCATCGGCAACGCCCGGCTCCGCGCCGACTCCAGCTGCTCTACCCGCTGCGCCTCGTAACTAATCCGCGGTCCGCAGGTACCCGGGAAGTTCCCGAATGGAAGGCAGCAGCAAGTCCGGCCGCGCTGATCGAATTTGCGCCGCCGAAGGGAAGGGACCGAGTACGCCGATCACACGCACCCCGGCTCGGCGTGCCATTTCAATATCGGCGGGTGCATCGCCCACGTAGACGCACTCCTCGGGCTTGGCGCGCATCCGCGCCAGCGCCAGGTGGAGCGGGGCCGGGTGTGGCTTCTTGCGAGCGGTATCTTCGCTGAAGATACACGCCGAAAAGTGATCGCGTAGGCCGAAGTCGCGCAACTGCCGGCGCACACGCCCGCGGCTGCCGGCGGTCACGATTCCGAGCTCGAAGCGGCGTGCCAGGACTCGCAGGGTCGTTCGCGCACCGGCCAGTAGCAGCGGCCGCTCCGCGCTATAGGCCGTGCGCCAGAGCCGATCGGCGCGCTCCCAATGCAATTTTGGAATTCGTGCCGCGCGATAGACGCGATACCAGTCGGGTGAATAATGGCGGTCGATTTCGCTCGCGCCCCAGGCAATTCCCAGCGCACGAAACATCGAGAGGTAGGCGTGCTGGTCCGCGGCGTAAGAATTCAGGATCGTGCCGTCCCAGTCGAAGAGCACCACGCGAGCCTGAAAGGGCGTTCGACCCATACGACAAGGATCGTATCAGATGTAAGAAGGAGCGGATTCGGATCGAAGCGGACTAGCCGACTTTGTAGCGCATCGGCAGAAAATCGTCGCGTTCGAGCGCGAAATCGTCGAAGCTCGCAGCGTAGGCTCTCCAGCCCGGGGTGTCGGTGTCTTCGGCGCGCACCACGTGAGCTGCCGTGCACATCTGCACGCGGCCGAAGCCGAGCGGCCGGTCGACGAGGGCGACTTCGAGTTCGATGGCCATCCCAGGCTCGATGACGCGCGGGGCGAGAAAATAGACTCCGCTCGAGCTGATATTGCGCGTGACGAGTGAGACGGGAACGGGCTCGACTGCCTCGCCGATGCGCGTGAGGCGAAGTGGAAGGGAAAGCGAAGCGCGCGGGTAGCGGCGGCGTTCAGCGGCGACGCCGATCGTATGCGTGGGCACGCGGGCGAAACGCCTCGGCCCGGGTTTGCCTGTCAGCGATGGTACAGATTCCGTGCGACTTGCATCCTCACGTGCTGGAGAGAAATCGGCGCGATCATCCCGTTCCGGCACAGCTCCCATCGGACAACCCCCAAGAAACTGCCTGAATGCCCGTGAACGACCCCCGTTCAGGTTGAACGAATATGCTCGACGCCGGCGAAAGGTTCAACCTGGGCCAGAGAAAAAAGTGTCCTATCATGCAACCCTCCCCGAGCAACCGTATCGGCGCAAAAACAATGAGCTTCCGGTGCCGGATGCAGCGTCGAGTGCCCGGATATTGACCGTGAGAATCGGATAGCCCCCGTTTTGAACCTCCGCTATTGTGAGGGCGTTGGAACCGTTCGAGGGGAAAGGTTAGAAGATGCTTAGAAGGTCAAGCGAGGCGAAAACAGGCGCCCTAGGTGGCCCGAGCGCTTCCCAATGGCGCGCCGTCGAGTCTCGCGACCGCCGCGCGGACGGATCGTTTGTGTACGCCGTGCGATCGACGGGCATCTATTGCCGTCCGTCTTGCCCGTCACGCAAGCCGCGCCGCGAGCAAGTGCTGTTCTTTCCGCTTCCCGAAGCCGCGGAGCAGAGCGGATTTCGCGAATGCCGTCGTTGCCGGCCGCGTACGGTCCCGATGCGGGATGCCCGGATCGCGACAGTCGCTCGCGTCTGCCGCGAAATCGAGGCACACGTCGAGGCCGACCCGGGTATCGATCTGCGCAGCGACGCGCAGCTCACGCTCGCGGCACTTGGCAAGTCCGCAGGGATGAGCCCTCATCAGCTCGATCGCGCATTTCGGACCGCGATGGGCATTACGCCGCGCCAGTACGCCGATGTACAGCGCATGGGGCGGCTGAAATCGAATTTGAAAAAAGGAGATAACGTGACGACTGCATTGTACGAAGCAGGATACGGCTCTTCGAGCCGGCTTTACGAACGCGCGCCGTGGCATCTGGGGATGACACCCGCCGAATATGGGCGCGGCGGCGCCGGAATGGATATTCATTACACGATTGTTGATTCGCCGTTGGGGAGATTGCTCGTTGCCGCCACGGACCGAGGCATCAGCGCCCTCTATTTGGGCGAATCGGGCGCCGCGCTGAGAGCTGCGCTCCGGAAGGAGTATCCGGCGGCTCATCTGACTGTGGAGGAAGGTGTGAGCGGGCGCGAGAGGGAAGACGGAAGCCTTGGCGAACGTGTTGGCAAGATCCTGGCGCATCTGCGCGGGCAGGAACCGCACCTGGATCTTCCGACCGATGTGCAGGGTACGGCTTTTCAGCGCCGCGTCTGGGAAGAACTGCGCAAGATTCCGTACGGGGCGACAAAGACTTACACGGAGGTTGCGCGAGCGATCGGACGCCCGCAAGCGATCCGCGCAGTGGCGCGCGCATGCGCCACGAATCCAGTCTCCGTCGTGGTGCCCTGCCATCGCGTGGTGCGCCGCGACGGGAACTTGGCCGGATACCGATGGGGAATCAGCCGCAAGAAGGCGCTGCTGGAACACGAAGGCAAATCGGCGAAAAACTAGAAGAGAACACAAGGCGGGAGAGCGCCGTTTAGAGCCAGTCGGAGCCGCTCAGCCCTGTGGGTGGATGCGCTCCGTGCCCTTGGGCCAGTGCGGTTTGAACTGTGAATCTGGCAGGTCCGGATTCCGCACGATCTTCGAATACTTCACAATGGAATAATCACCCGAACCCGCCTCGAAGAATTCCTGTTGGGCAGGCAGCCAGGTCGATTCGTCCAGCCAGATCTGGATTTTGGAGATCTGGCTGCGAACCGCTTCCATTTTCGGCGTCAGTTCGAGTTCGACCGCCTTGCGGTCGTCGATCTTGTCTTCCTTCATGTACGTCACCAGATAGCTTTTCCGCATTTCGTTGCTATCGGTCCCAAACCCCAGCAGAAGGAATTGGTCCAGGAGCGCGCGATTCTTGCCGAGGTTATATTCCTCGACGCGTTTCAGGCCTGGCGTGTAGACGAACAGGCTGTCTCCCGTGCGGAGAATGGTGCGCGGGTCGGGAGCCGTAAGATCAAGCAGCATGCGATCTCCGCGGACCTTGATGGTACCCGATTCTGTGGATTTGTCGTTGACGACGACGGTTACTTTGGTGCGTTCGATGTCGGCAGAGACGCTGTGGAAATCCTTGGCCCGGGCGTCCAGCTCGCGAAACGCGCTTTCGAGCGACTGCGAGCCTTTCGCCTGCGCGTGAACGGGTACGCTCGCCCACGTGGCGCCGACGATGGCGAACGTGGCCATCGCCATTTTACCGCATCTACAAATCCGCAATTTCCCCCCAATGAGCGATTCGTGGCCGAGATGTTTCATCATAGCACAGTGAAAAGCGGCGAAAATATGTCCGCTGCGGGGTATCGGCCGGACACAGATCGCAGTTTCGCCTGAAGGCGAAGGCGGTTCGCCGCTTGGTTGGCGCGGCCATGCGTTTCATTTGAATTCGGCTTTGACAGGGGACTAGAATCATCTGCGGGGCACAGGGAGAAAAGGCTTGACAAGAAATGGCACCCTATGGAGAATGCGTTGCGCGCCGTTTCTGCCTTCCCCCTGAGGTAGTCGTCCGATCCTCCCCTTTCGCATCGCCGGAATAGTCTGCGAGGAGACCGGTGGCGGAAAAAGAAAATACAGCAACTAGTATGGATATGGACCGAGAAGTCATCCGTTGTCAAGTTTGCGGGTTGGTGCAGTACCGCACGCGCACGGGAAATTGCCGTCGTTGCCTGCGTTTACTGCCCCCAAAGGTGACGTTTGTCATTCCGACGCCGTCGCCACAAGACTTGCCCGGGGATGACCGGCAATTGTTCGAGAACTGGCCGAATCGAGAGACGGTGGAAAACATCGGCCAGCGCATACGGCAGTTGCGAGAATCGCGCGGTATGACGCAGAGCCAGCTACAGGCCCGCTCGCGCGTATCACGTTCGTATTTGTCCCGTATCGAAAGCGGACAGATGACCCCCAGCCTCGGCACGCTCGAAAA
>CAZLWY010000052.1:0-2599 GCA_964563425.1 uncultured Acidobacteriaceae bacterium
CTGATTCCCACCTTCAGCGAGCTCTACGAAGGCGGCCGAGGCGAAGTGGAGCGCGCGGCCCTGCTGGTGGACGCGCGCGAAGGCGCGCAGATCGATCTGCTGCCGGGAATTTATCGCAAGCTTGCGAGCGAACACGCCGCCACATTGGTCTTCATCGAAGCAAGCGACCAAGCCCTGCAGCGCCGATTCAGCGAAACCCGCCGCCCGCACCCGCTCGGCCACGGCCTCGGCATCGCCGAAGGCATCCGCCAGGAGCGCCGGCGCATGGCGCCCATCCGCCGCCTCGCAGACGAGATCATTGACACGACGAAGTTCACCGTGCACGACCTGCGCCAGGTGATCCTCAAGCGCTTCCAGAATCCGGGGCTGCGGCCGCTGGTCGTTTCCGTGGTCAGTTTCGGCTTTCGCTACGGCATTCCCGCGGACGCGGACCTGGTTTTCGACGTGCGGTTCTTGCCCAATCCGCATTTCGTGCCGCGGCTGCGGCCGTTCAGCGGCAAGGACGCGCGGGTAGCGCGCTACATCCGTTCGTTTCCTCAGACGACGGAATTTCTGCGGCGCGTTGAAAGCCTTTTGGGATATTTGACCCCGCATTACGTTCGCGAAGGTAAAAGCTATCTTACGGTCGCGCTCGGCTGCACCGGCGGACGGCATCGTTCCGTCGCGCTCGCTGAAGTGATTCGCCGCTCGCTGCAGAAAAAGGGCTACACGGCGAAGGTGGTCCACCGCGATCTGGACAAGTCCGCGTCCTGACGCGGCACGGGCACCCATCTTGCGAATACGGCTTGCAAGATTTCGGGGCGATGCATAGGCTAGGCAAGCTTCCGTCTAGGGTCATTTGACTTGGCGCTCGAAACCATCGACGGTGTATCGCGCGTAACCGAGCACGACGAAATCCGCCGTCTCCTGAGCTATCTGCGGCCCTACGTTCCGGGTCTCGCGGCGGGAATTACGCTGATCGCGGTGATGGGCGTGGTCGAATTCCTGATAGCTTTCGCGCTGCGTCCTGCCTTCGACGTGATTCTGAACCCGCATTCAACTTCCCAGGCGCTGACGCTCTTCCAGATCCCCTTCACCAGCCACGTGGTTGATCTGCACTCCTTTGCGCCGCGCCATTTTCATAACGTGTGGACTGTTTTCGCCGTCGCGTTGTTGCTGATGACGCTCGTGAAAGGAGTTTGCGAGTATGTCGGCAGCATTCTGATCCAGCACGTGGGGCTTTCCGTCGTGACCGACATTCGCAATCAGGTCTACGCGCAGGTCGTGCAGCAGCCCATCGGTTTCTTCCAGCACAATCCGGTCGGGCGCGTAATGTCGGCGGTGATCGCCGATATCGAGCAGATTCGCAATGCGTTTTCGGATTGGTTTGCGGAGGGGTTCCGCCAGTGCTTCGCGCTGGTCGCGTTTATCGCCGTTCTGCTGGTCATCAACTGGCGCATGGCGCTTGGCTCCGCGGTCCTGATTCCATTGGTCGTGTGGCCGGTCAGCAAATTCGGTCGCAAGATCCGCCGCTCGTCGGAAAAAAGCCGCTCGCGGCTCGCCGACCTGAGCCAGATTCTCCAGGAGACGATTGCCGGCAATCGCGTCGTGAAGGCCTTCGGCATGGAAGGCTTCGAAATCCGCAAGTTCCGCCAGGCCGCGCGCAAGCTGTTGCACGAAAACATGCGTTGGATTCGCGCGTTCGCCGCCACTTCGCCGATCATGGACCTGCTCGGTGCCGTCGTGGTCGCGCTCGTGCTGCTTTTCGCTCGCGGCGAAATCAAGGCCGGCCGCATGAGCGTGGGTTTGTTCGTATCGTTCGCTTACGCGCTCTTCAAGGCTTACGAGCCGATCAAACGCCTCGGCAACGTATACCAGCTTTTCCTTCAGGCCGCCGGAGTCTCCAAGCAGGTCTTCGTCTTCATCGATTTGCCGTGTGAATCGATGGAGCTGCCCGGCGCGAAATCGCTGCCCCCGTTTTCCCGGTCCATCGAATTCGATCGCGTGACTTTCGCTTACGATAGCGACGCCCTTATCCTAAAGAACATCGACATGAAGGTTCCCGCTGGGGCGGTCGTGGCGATCGTCGGTTCAAGCGGCGCTGGAAAAACCACCCTCGTGAATCTCTTGCCGCGTTTCCATGAAGTCACCGCCGGCCAGCTGCGCATCGACGGCTACTCCGTTAACGACGTCACATTGCGTTCCCTGCGCGAGCAAATGGCCATCGTCACGCAGGAAACGATTCTCTTCAATGACACGGTGCGCAACAATCTCTGCTACGGCCGACCGGACATGCCGCAGGAAAAAATCATCGACGCCGCCAAAGCCGCCTCGGCTCACGATTTCATCACCCAGATGCCGCTCGGCTACGAAACCGTGATCGGCGACCGCGGCCAGCGCCTTTCCGGAGGTCAGCGCCAGCGCCTGGCGATCGCCCGCGCCCTGCTGAAAAACGCGCCGATCCTGATCCTCGACGAAGCGACTTCCGAGCTCGACTCCGAATCCGAAATGCTCGTGCAAAACGCGCTCAACATCCTGATGACCGGCCGCACCGTCTTCGTGATCGCGCATCGCCTCTCCACGATCCGCCGCGCGGACATGATCGCCGTGCTCGACGACG
>CAZLWY010000053.1:0-3896 GCA_964563425.1 uncultured Acidobacteriaceae bacterium
CGCCATCACCGGCTTTGCGTTCACCAGGTCGTGCGGCATGGCCGTCGACATTTCCTGGTAGACCGACATCTTTTCCTTGATCGCCCGCTCCATGCGGACCAAGCCGATGCGGAACTGGTTCTCGAGCAGCTCGCCCACCGCACGGACGCGGCGATTGCCGAGATGATCGATATCGTCGACCGATCCGATGTTCTTGCGCAGCTTCAGCAGGTACTTGATGGCAGCCACGAAATCGCTCGGATCAAGCGTGCGCTTCTCGAGGGGAGTCTCCAGACCCAGCTTGATGTTGAATTTCAGCCGGCCCACTTTGCTGAAATCGTACTTGCGCGCATCGAAAAACATCCCGTTGAACAGCGCCGTCGCTGTCTCGAGCGTCGGCGGATCGCCCGGACGCAGTTTGCGGTAGATTTCAATCAGCGCTTCCTTCGGGGTGTGAATCGTATCCTTCTCGAGCGTGCGCGACACGATGATGCCCACGTCGTCGCGATCCGGAAAGCAAACGTCCACTTCCGTGATGCCCGCTTCGGCAATCGTCGCCCACATTTCCGGCGTCAGCGGCTTGTTCGCCTCGAGCAGCACTTCGCCGGTCTGCCGGTTCACCAGCTCGCCGACCGTCACCGCGCCCTCTAGATCTGCCGCCACCACTTCCACCTGCGCGACGCGCGCCTTTACCAACTCCTTGTGGAGCGCGTCGCTGATGCGCTTGTGTGCGCCCACCAGCACGTCACCCGACTTCGGATGCTTGATCTCCCGCTGCAGCTTGCGGTCGATCAGCCCCTCCGACACGTTCCAGAAAAGATCGCCGCCCCGCAGGTTGATGCGCTCGACCTGGAAGAATGTGCGCAGCACATCTTCATTGGACTTGATGCCCAACGCGCGCAGGAAAATCGAGCCCAGAAACTTGCGCTTGCGATCGATGCGCACGTAAAGAATGTTCTTGGTATCGTACTCGAACTCGACCCACGATCCGCGGTAGGGAATGATCTTGCCGAGGAAGTAGCTGCGGTTGTTCGCCGTCTCGAAAAACACGCCGGGCGAGCGGTGCAACTGGCTGACGATGACGCGCTCGGTCCCGTTGATGATGAACGTCCCGTTCTCCGTCATCAGCGGAATGTCGCCGAAGAAAACTTCCTGCTCTTTAATGTCGCGGATCGACTTCGCGCCGGTGTCCGGATCCTTGTCGTAAATCGTCAGCCGGATCGTCACCTTCAGCGGCGCCGAGTAGGTCATACCGCGTTCCTGGCACTCGTTCACGTCGTACTTCAGCTGCAAAGTCACCGGATCGCCGCACTTGTTGCAAAAAGTCGGCGTGTTCTTGTTGAACGTTCCGCACTTGGCGCACAGCACGTCGCCCGTCTTGTACGGGTTCGTGACCACGGACGCGCCGCAATTGCGGCACGTGGCGCGCAGGTGATGCAATCCGCGCAGGTGCCCGCACTTGCACTCCCAGTTCCCGATGGCGTAGTCGACGAAATCCAGCTGCGACAACCCGCGAAAGTCCTGGATCGGGAAAACGGACGAAAATACCGACTGCAAGCCCGTATCTTCCCGCTCGCTTGGCAACAAATCCATTTGCAGGAAGCGCTGGTAGGACTTCTTCTGTACGTCGATTAGGTTCGGAATCTGGACCGTCGTCTTGATCTTGGCGAAGTCCAGGCGTTCCCGTTCCCGCATCACGCGATTACCGTTACGATGACTCATGGACCATCCTCTTCAGGGCTACGCCGAAACCGGCAATGCGGATAGACACCCGCCCTGCCCGTCCGGGAAGGACATTCTTTGAAGTTCAGAAATATAAAGGAGCGCGTGCGTACGCGAGTTCCTCTGCAGCCCGGCACATTGGCCGTTTACAGGCTGCCGTTACTTGATATCGACCTTGGCTCCGGCGTCTTCGAATTTCTTCTTGATCGTCGCCGCCTCGTCCTTGTTCACGCCCTCTTTCACCGTCTTGGGCGCGCCGTCCACCAAATCCTTGGCTTCCTTCAAGCCCAGGCTGGTGACCTCGCGGACCGCCTTGATCACGTTGATCTTGTTCGCGCCGACTTCCGTGAGAACGACGGAGAATTCCGTCTTCTCTTCCGCCGGACCCGCCGCCGCGCCGCCGCCCGCCGCTCCGCCCGCCATCATCACGGGCGCCGCCGCAGCCGCCGAAACTCCGAAGGCCTCTTCCATTTTCTTGACCAGGTCGGAAGCCTCGAGCAGCGTCAGACCCTTGATTTCTTCCAGGATTGTTTCCACTTTGCTAGCCATTGCCGTTTTCTTTCCTCCTCAAGATTAAAAATCGAATTGCCAAAATATCGTTCGAACTACTGCACCGCTTCAGGCGCGGGTTCCGGCGCTGGCGCGCCGCCTCCTCCAAACTTGTTGGCCTTTACTGCTTCGCTCACCACCACCGCCACATTCCGCGGCAGCGCCGCCATCGCCGTCGCCACCCGCTGCGCCGGAGAGTTCAGCATGAACATGATCTTGCTGATCAGCTCTTCCTTGCTCGGCAGCGCCGCTAGCTGGCCGATCTCCTGAATCGAAATGACGCGTCCCTCGACCCACCCGGCGCGGAACTTAAACGCCGGGACGTCCTTGGCGACCTTCGTCAAAATCTTCGCCAGCGCCACGGGATCGGTCTTCGTGTAGGCGATCGAGTTCGTGCCCTTCAGCCCCTTCAGCAGGCCCTCGGCCGGAGTGCCCTCACCGGCACGCTGGGCCACCGTGTTCTTCACAACTTGATAGTGGCCGCCCGCAGCTTCCACCTGGCGGCGCAGCTTCGTATCGTCTTCGACGGTGATGCCCTGAAACGTCGACAAAATAACCGTCGAGACCGTCGCCAGCTGCTTGCGCAGCTCGTCAGCCTGGGTCCTCTTTTCCGCTTTCTTCTTCATGCCCGGTTCGCTCCGCCGTTTTCGAAATTCGTTATGCCGCTACCGCCGTGGCCGTTTCAGCCTCGGCCTGATCGATCAAAATCCCCGGACCCATCGTCGAAGTCATGGTGATCTTCTTGATGTACTTGCCCTTGGCCGCAGCCGGCTTCGCCTTCACGATCCCATTCAACAATGCCTGCGCGTTCTCGGCCAGGTTCTTCGCGGGGAAGCTGATTTTCCCCACCGACGTGTGAATCAGCCCGGTCTTATCGAGACGAAACTCCACCTTGCCGGCCTTGATTTCCTTCACGGCCTTGGCCACTTCAAACGTGACCGTTCCCGTCTTCGGATTCGGCATCAATCCCCGCGGCCCCAGCACTTTGCCCAGCCGCCCGGCGGACTTCATCATGTCCGGCGTCGCGATCACCGCTTCATAATCCGTCCATCCCTCGGTGATCTTCTGGACCATGTCATCGCCGCCCACGAAATCGGCGCCGGCATCCTGCGCTTCCTTCACTTTTTCGCCGCTCGCGATGACCAGGACTCGCTTCGACTTGCCCAGCCCGTGTGGCAGCACCACGGTTCCGCGCACCATCTGATCCGACTGCTTCGCGTCGACGCCCAGATTCAGCACCAGTTCAACCGTCTCGTCGAATTTCACGTAGTGCGCCTTGCGCAGCAGCTCCGCCGCTTCCTCCAGCTTGTAAGGACGCGCTTCCACCAGCTTCCGCGCCTTGTCGATATTCTTTCCGCCTACCTTTGCGCTGCGGCCCATCTCGTCTCCCCTTATTCCGTTACTTCGATGCCCATATTGCGGGCCGTGCCCATGATCGAGCGGATCGCGGCGTCAATGTTCGTCGTGTTCAGGTCCGGCATCTTCACCTTGGCGATTTCCGCCACCTGTTTCTTCGAAAGCTTCGCCACCTTGTTGCGGTTCGGCTCCGGCGATCCCTTCACGATTCCCGCCGCGCGCTTCAGAAGCTCGGAAGCCGGAGGCGTCTTCAAGATAAATGTGAACGTGCGGTCGCTGTAGATCGTCAC
>CAZLWY010000054.1:0-3365 GCA_964563425.1 uncultured Acidobacteriaceae bacterium
CGCGAATCTTAAATTCTTGGGGAGTTCATTTGACCGATGTACTGCCGACGGCTATTATAGCAGCGACTGTAAAATGAGCGGCAACTACCTCGATAACTACGGCCCACTTTTGCTGATGTTTATACTAGCGGGCGGATTGGCTGGCCTGCTGATTACGCTTTCCTCCATCATCGGACGCCACAAGCAGTCGCGCGAAAAAGACCAGGCCTATGAGTGCGGCATTCAGCCAACCGGCGACGCGCGCCAGCCGTTTTCCGTGCATTTCTACATGGTGGCCCTGATCTTCATCCTCTTCGATATCGAAGCGATTTTTCTGTATCCCTGGGCGCTGGTCTATCGGAAGCTGAATGTGTTTGGATTTGTGGAGATGTTGCTTTACATTGTCATTCTGCTGGTTGGATACATTTTCCTCTGGAAGAAGGGCGCGTTGAACTGGGATAGCTAGACGAGCCGCCCGTCCGGAATCGGACTCATCGTGGAATCACAAGAAATCGCCAGAAGTCCAGCCGTGCAAAGGCTCCAGGCCTTTGACAAGCAGGTCGTCGCCGAAGTGATTGAGTTCCGGGGCGAAACGACGGTCGTCGTACCTGCGAACAGGCTTGTGGGTGTTTGTGAATTTCTCGCCGGCGACCCTTCGCTTCGCTTTACTTTTCTGGAGGATCTCACCACGGTCGACCGATTTCCGCTGGAGCCGCGTTTCGAACTCAATTACCAGCTCCTTTCGATCGAGAAGGTGCTGAGGCTCAGGCTCCGCGTCAAGCTCGCAGGTGCCGATCCCTCGATCCAGACCGTCACCGGCGTCTGGCCCACGGCGAATTGGCACGAGCGCGAGACGTTTGACCTTTTCGGTATCCGTTTTCACGGACATCCCGACTTGCGGCGCATCCTGATGCCGGAAGATTGGGAAGGTTATCCGCTGCGCAAGGATTATCCCGTCGAGGGATTCCGCTAGACTCGGCGCGCGAGGCCCGGACTGATGAACACCACGAAGACGATCGAGACCGCCACCGGCCCAGCACAGCCGATGGTTCTCAACATGGGGCCGCAGCACCCGTCGACGCATGGCGTTCTGCGCGTAGTGCTCGAGCTCGACGGCGAAATCGTCCTCAGCGCCAAGCCCGACATCGGCTACCTGCACACCGGCATCGAGAAATCCTGCGAATCGAAAACCTATTCCCAATGCATCACTCTCACCGACCGCATCGACTATCTGGCGCCGCTCTCGAATAACCTCGGCTTCTGCCTGGCGGCTGAAAAGTTGATCGGAATCGAAGTCCCCAAGCGCGCGCAATACATCCGCGTGCTGCTCACCGAGCTGACGCGCATCAGCTCGCATCTGGTCTGGCTCGGCACCCACGCCATCGATCTCGGCGCGATGACTGTGTTCCTCTACAGCTTCCGCGAGCGCGAAGAGATCATGAAGATCTACGAGTACGTCTCCGGCCAACGGATGATGACGAGCTATTTCCGCATCGGCGGGCTCGCGCTCGAACCACCCCCGGACTGGCTCGATCGCGTGCGCCGCGTCGTCGACGCCATGCCCGCCCACATCGATGAATACGAGACGCTGCTCACTCAGAACCGCATCTGGATGGCGCGCACCATCGGCGTCGGGAAGCTCAGCGCTGAGGACGCCATCGGGCTCGGCGTTTCCGGTCCCCTGCTACGCGCGAGCGGCGTGCCTTACGACGTTCGCAAGGTTTTTCCATACTCGAGCTACGACGAATTCGACTTCGAAGTAAAGACGCAGACCGGCGGCGACTGCTACGCCCGATACCAGGTGCGCGTCGCCGAAATGCGCGAAAGCCTGAAAATCATCAAGCAGGCCATGGAAAAAATCGAGCCGACCGGGCCGTTCCGCGCCGAGGTGCAGGGCATTATCCCGCCGTCACGCGAGGAAATGAAAACCTCGATCGAAGGCTTGATCTACCATTTCAAGATTTTCACGGAAGGATTCGCGCCGCCGCCGGGCGAGGTGTATCAGGCGATTGAATCGCCGCGCGGCGAGCTGGGCGTGTTCATGGCCAGCGACGGTTCAGCCAAGCCTTATCGCGTGCATTTTCGGGCACCGTCGTTCGTGAATTTGCAGTCTTTGCCCGCGCTTTGCGTGGGACGGCTGATCGCCGACGTGGTCGCCTGTATCGGCACCACCGACATCGTTTTGGGAGAAGTGGACCGCTAATTTCACGGCCAAATATGCAACTGTCGCCACAGCTCGACAAGAAATTTCAAGAGCTCGCCGGACGCTATCCGGTGAAGCGCTCGGCCCTGATTCCCATGATGCTCTACGCACAGGACGAACTGGGCTCGCTCGGCGACGGGATCCTGCAGGAAATCGCCCAGCGCCTGGACCTCAATCTCATTCAGGTCGAAGAAACGCTCGCCTATTACTCGATGCTCCATCGCAAGCCGATGGGGCGCAATCATATTCAGATCTGCACCAATGTTTCCTGCATGTTGCGCGGCGGCAACGAGTTGCTGAAACACGTCCAGTACCGGCTCGGCATTGGACACAAGGAAGTTTCCGCCAGCGGCACGTTTTCGCTCGAAGAAGTCGAGTGCATGGGCGCCTGCACCGGCGCTCCCTGCATGCAGGTCAACTACGACTTCTATGAAGACCTCGACAACGACAAAGTCGACCAGATCCTCGAGCAGCTTCAGGAAGGCAAGAAGCCGACCCCCTCGGCCGTCACCGCCGGCTCCGTGCATGAACGGCTGCCGTCGGAATCGGTCGTCATCAGCAAACGCTTCGGCATGAAGGACTCGCGCAAGATCGACACCTACTTGAAGACCGAAGGCTATCAGGCGCTCGAAAAAGCTCTGAAAATGACGCCGGAAGCGATCATCGACGAAGTGAAGAAATCAAACCTGCGCGGACGCGGCGGCGCGGGCTTTCCGGTCGGCATGAAGTGGAGCTTCGTCCCCAAGGATTCGCCAAAGCCGAAATACATTCTCGCCAACGCCGACGAAAGCGAACCCGGCACCTGCAAAGACCGCCCGCTGATGGAAATGGACCCACACCAGCTGATCGAGGGCATGGTGATTGCGGGCAAGGCCGTCGGCTCGCACCGGGGCTACATCTATATTCGCGGCGAATATCGCTACATCATCGACATCATGGACGCCGCTATCGCCGAAGCCTACGCGAAGAACTATCTCGGCAAGAATATCCAGGGCAGCGGCTTCGATTTCGAGCTCGTCACGCATACGGGCGCTGGCGCCTACGAATGCGGCGAAGAGTCCGCGCTGATGGAGTCGCTCGAGGGCAAGCGTGGCTACCCGCGCATCAAGCCTCCGTTCCCCGCCGTCGTCGGCCTTTACGGTTGTCCCACGGTGATCAACAACGCCGAATCGCTCAGCACCAT
>CAZLWY010000055.1:0-9293 GCA_964563425.1 uncultured Acidobacteriaceae bacterium
TCGGGATGAAGCGAGGGCGTCCGAGCTGGGGCGGCGCTGGCCATACGGCGGCGTATGCGAAAGGAAGGTAGTTCAATACGGAGGTGTCGTCAAGGCAAAGTGCAGGGAAAGAGAAAAAAACGGTGGCCGGAAGGCCTCACCCCCCGTGGCGGGGGTGGCTACAGAGCGGCCAGAGCGGCGGCGAGAATTCTTGGGTCATCGCCGAAACCGGAAAGCCAGAGGACTTCTTCTTCCTTGCGAAACCAGGTTCCCTGGCGTTTTGAGAAGCGGCGGGTGGCTTGTTGGATGCGAGGCACGGTGTCGGCGATGGCGCGGGCGTCCGCGCCGGTGCGTTCGCCGCTGGTGAGGACCTCGCGCAAATCAGAGTAACCGATGAACTGAAACGGCTTTGCATCGGCGGGGATGCCGCGCGCGATCAAAGTGCGCACTTCGTTTGCCCAGCCGGCGGCGATCATGGATTCGACGCGCGCGTTGATGCGAGCGTAGAGAGAGTCGCGCGGGGGTTGCAGGCCGATTTTGCGGATTTCGAATCCGGCGAGCGCGCGGCGCCCGCGGCGATGGACTTCGCCAACGGATTTTCCGGCGAGCAGGCGGATCTCGATCGCGCGAATGATTTTTTGCGTGTCGCGGGGAGCGATGCGCGCGGCAGCTTGCTTGTCCATACGCGCGAGAAGGCGATGCAGATCCAGCGGCCCGTGTTTTGCGGCGCGCTGGCGCAAGCGCTCGCGCAATTGTTCGGAGCGCTCGGGCGCTTCGGCGAGCCCTTCGAGCAGGGCGCGAAGATAGAGGCCGGTCCCTGCCGTGATGATCGGCAGCTTGCCGCGACGGCGAAGGTCGTCGAGCACGTCGATGGCACGCCGGCGGAACTCGCCGGCCGTGAAAACCTCGTCCGGCTCGACGAGATCGACCAGATGATGCGGGATGCTGCGTTGTTCGGCTGCGGGAACCTTGCCGGTGCCGATATCGAAGTGCCGATACACCTGCGTGGAATCGCAGGCCAGGATTTCGCCGCCGAGGCGCTCGGCGAGATCAATTCCCAGAGCCGACTTGCCCGATGCGGTGGGCCCAAGAATCACGACCAGCCGCGCAAGCTCGCTCATCGGCCATTCATCCTGACAGGGCCCCGTGGCGCCAGAACAGCCCCAGCGCGGCCCGCCATAGGGCCCCGGCGATTTGCGCGCGGCTCGGTTTCATTGGTTCCTGGACTAGTGGAGGTTCACTTGTTCCGGAGGAATATTGTAGATGAACACGATCCGCAATTTCAGGTAGGGCCCGTGAAATTGTTTGGGCAGCGGCTCGAATGGGTTCGATGCGTGAATGGCGGACATGGCGGCATTATCGAGCGGCTCTTTGCCGGAAGTGCGTTCGAGCTCGGGATCCGGCGCCGACACGCTCCCGTCGGGATTGATCGAGAACGTGGTGAAGACCACGCCGCGATCGCCCATGCGCGCCGATTCCGGCATCACCGCTTCCCAATTGCGTTTCAGAGCGGCCAGCAGGCGGTTGATGTAATCGCGAAAATCGACGCCCTGCGTGTCGGAGAGAATATCGACGCCGTAACCCATGCCGATGCCGTGGCCGGCGCCTCCGGAAGGTCCGCCGGAACCGTAGATCGGCGCCTGGCCGTGGCTTTCGTGCGCGGCGCTTTGCATTTGGTCTTCGATCATTTTCCCGGGCGTCGAATTCTGCAATCCGAGTTGGAGATTCCGATTCGGCTGCACCGGGATGATCGGCTCGACGTGCGAAGGCGCGGGCGTCGACGGAATCGCCGTGGGGGGTTGCGGCTGAGTGATCTCACCTTTCGGACGTGGCGCTTCCGGCAGTTCCGGCGAGGGTTTTAGCGGCTCCGGAGGCGCCGGAGCGGGAGACTTGATCTCCGGGGGCGCGACTTTTTCGAGCGTCTTCCGGTTGACGTTCACCTTGGGCGTGGGTTTGGCCGGTTCAGCCGTGGACGGGGGCGAATACATCCAGTTCACCGGCAAGTTGTCGGCGATTGGCTGCTGGGTCGGCGTCGGGAGCAGCTTCGGCGCGAAAATCAGAAACGCGAGCACCGCGATGTGCACCAGGACGGATAGAACCCCACGCAGCAGGTCCGATTTCGCGTTCTGTTTTTCTTCCGGCTCGATCAGCAGGTTTGCGTCGCCGGTGGTGAAAATATCAGGGTCGACGATTTCGCGCAGCTCGGCCGTCATTTCCGGCGCGTGCTCGACCACATTCATTTCTTCCGGCTTCAGAGGCTCGATGTAGGCGGGCACGACGGTCCGCGAATCCAGAATTTCGAGCGTCACCGTCGAGACGTGCTGTACCCGGTCGATTGGCTTGGCAGCCATGCCCCGCGGAACGAGCGTGCGATCAACCAGAACGCCCAGCGGCATGTGCGACGGAATCGTCGTCCTGCCGTCGAGCGGCGGCGCCTCCGAGACGCCCGACGGAACGACGGTGCGGTCGTCCATATACGTGGTGGTGCGGCTCGGCGCCTTCCTCACCTCGTCTTTGTTGACGGGGCGCACGTTCATCGGGACCAGGGTGCGCGGAATCATCGTATGTCCTGTGGGGAAAAGGCACCCAGTTGGACGCGGCGAGCGTGATCCTGGATGCCCGCCATCACACTATCGGCCAGCGCCAGGGCGCGGCGACCCGCGACGCCATCGACGACAGCTGCTTTGCGCGTGCGAACGGAATCGAGGAAGGCGCGGAGCTCGGCGTGCAGCGGCTCCTCGAGCGCGGTCTCGAGCTTTTCGAAACCGATGGGCTGCGCGGCTCCCGGCGTCACTTTGATGCGCAGCGCATCCTGGCGCGTGAAATCGAGCGAGATGTATTCGTGCTCCTGGAAAAAGCGCATCTTGCGGACGCGCTCGGTCGAGACGCGGCTGGCGGTGAGGTTTGCGACCGTGCCGGTTTCGAATTCAATGCGGGCGTGCGCGATATCCACTTTATCGGTGATCACCGGGATGCCCACGGCCCTTAGATCGGCGATCGGGGCGTCGATGAGCGAAAGAAGAATGTCGAGGTCGTGGATCATTACGTCGTAGACGACGTCGATATCGAGACTGCGCGAGGTGAAGATACCTAGGCGGTGGACTTCGAAGAACATGGGCCGCTGCACGATTTTCTGCGCGGCGACGACGGCGGGATTGAAACGCTCGACGTGGCCGACCTGCAAGATGCGCCTGGCACGGGCGGCCGCAACGATCAGGCGGTCGGCTTCTTCCAGTGACGCCGCCATCGGTTTCTCGACCAGCACGTCGATTCCGGCTTCGAGCAGGCGGCCGCCCACGCTGGCGTGCACTTTCGTGGGCACCGCGAGACTGACCGCCGTGACTCCCTCGGTGGCAAGCGAATCCAGATCGGGAAGCACGACCGTGCCGAATTCAGCCGCGACTTTCACCGCGCGCTCGGCATTCGTGTCCACGACACCGGCCAGCTCGGCGCCCTCCATCGTGCGCCAGACGCGCACGTGGTTCCTGCCGAACTCTCCGGCGCCGACCACGGCCACCCGAATTGGTTTGTCGCTCATCACGGTTTCTTCGTCGCGGAAGTATCCGGTAGAAATGCCTGGATCGCGATGCCTCCTTCGTCGGCCGCGCGAACCAGACCGTCGCGATCAAACAGCAGCGTGCGGCCGGCGTCAATGCCGAGCGCGGTTGCGTTGGACCGGCGCATGACTGCGATGGTCTGCGGGCCGATCACAGGTACGTCAAACCGCATATCCTGGCGCGGTTTGCTGACTTTCACTACCACAAGCCGCTGCCCGCCCGCCATGCGCGCGGCGCGCTCGATTGTTTCGTCGGTACCTTCCATGGCCTCGATCGCCACGCAGGCGCGATCGCGCACCACGACGGTTTGCCCCAGATCGAGGCCTGCAATCTGTCTGGCGATGCGGCGGCCGTATTCGATGTCGGCGACTTCCGCTTCGTCGGGCGCGCGCCGGGTGAGAACGCCTTCGCTCGGCAGCAGCGGGCCGAGAAACTTCGTCGAATCCACCAGCTCGATGCCTTCTTCCTCGAGCACGCGCGCCACGGCGCCGATGAGGGAATCCGTATTCTTCGTCGAGAGCGTGAGCAGCAGTTTCGCCAGGCGCCAGTCGGGACGGATGGAGCTGAAAATCTTGTTGTGCTTCACCTGCCCGGCCATCACCGCGTGCTTCACCCCCTCTTGATGCAGCAAATCGATCCCGCGGCCGAGTTCACCGAGGCTGATCCAGTGAAAGCGCTTGGCGGCCTGCTCCAGCGCCGGCGAGGCCTCCTCGCGAATGGCAATCACGGCCATTTCGATGCCGCGGCTGCGCGCCCCCTCCAGAACGAGAAACGGAAAATCGCCGTTTCCGGCGATCAGGCCCCAGGACTCCATCGAGTTTTGCGCGGTCGCAGCCATGGTTCATTCTATTTCGTAAAGCCGCGCTCGCCCACCGACTCGATGAAGCGGATAAGTAATTGGACGTCCTCGGAATCCGGCAGGGTTCCACGCATTTTTTCGACGGCCTGCGAGGTGTTCAGTTTCGAGCGCAGCAGCAGGCGATAGGCCTGCTCGAGCGTCTTGATGCGATCGGGCGAAAACCCGTGTCGCTGCAAGCCCACTTTATTGATGCCGAAGCATTTCACGCCGCGCTCGCCTACGACCATCGAATACGGGGCCACGTCCTGCGTGATCACCGTGCCCGCGCCGATATAGGAATGCGCCCCCACGCGCGAAAACTGGTGCAGCAGGCAGAAGGCGCTGATTCCGGCGTAATCCTCCACTACGATGTGCCCCGCCAGCTGCGCGCCGTTGGTCAAAATCACATGGTCGCCGATCACGCAGTCGTGGCCCACGTGCGCGTAGGCCATGATCAGATTGTTGCTGCCGACGCGCGTCGAGCCGCCGCCTTTGATCGTGCCGCGGTGCACGGTGCAAAATTCGCGAAAGGTATTCGAATCGCCGACCTTCAGACACACGCGCTGTCCGGTATAGGTCAGATCCTGCGGGTCGCCGCCGACGATGGCGAATGAGTGCACCTGGTTGTGGCGGCCGAACGTCGACGGGCCCTTCACCACGGCGTGCGGCTCCAGAACGCAGCCGTCGCCCAGCTCCACGTCGTCGCCCACCACGGCGAATGCGCCCACGCGAACGCCGTTGCCGAGCTTCGCCGTGGGCGAAACGATGGCCCGGGGATCGATTTCCGTCATTGCGCCTTCCCGGCAGGAACCGTCGCCGGCGGCATTTCGGTTTCCAGGTCCACCATTTTGCACATCAGCGTGGCTTCGGCGGCCAGTTCGCCATTCACCGTGGCCTTGCCGTGCAGTTTGCAGAATCCCAGTGTCTCGCGCCATGCCACCACGTCCATTTCCAGGCGCAGCTGATCGCCCGGCACCACGGGCCGGCGGAATCGCGCGCCGTCGATGGAGACGAAGTAGAGAAGCTTCTTTTCGCGGTCGGCCACCTCCTGAAGCAGCAAAAATCCCCCGGTCTGGGCCATGGACTCGATGATCAGCACGCCCGGCATGATCGGCTTGCCCGGGAAATGGCCCTGAAAGAAGCTTTCGTTGATCGTGACGTTCTTGATTCCCACGATGCGCTTCCAGCGTTCCATTTCTTCAATGCCATCGATCAGCAGGAACGGATAGCGGTGTGGCAGTACTTTCTGTATCTCGTTGATGTCAAGGAGCACGGTTGTCCTCGTCGCCTGGTATTTCGGGGCCAATCAATCCAACAATTCTATATGAATCTTGCGCGAGTGGGAATCGAGTGCTCGCGCGGGTCGTAGGTCAGTTTCCGGCCGGCGCGCTCGTCAGGACTTGGCATCAAGAGGGCCACGACCGGCCTAGGTCACCGTCCGCGATCGTAGGCAGGCGCCGGCGTAGGGTCTGACCAGCTCGTCACCGGAATCAGAAACACCCTCAGCCGGACCTCGGGGGGCGGCGTTGCTGCCCGGTGACGCGGCTGATAGGATACGCGCGCGATGCATCATGATCTCCCGATGATGAAGCAGTTAGCGCGCGAGCTGCGGGGACTCGAGCGCGATATGGTGAGGATGCTTGGGCAATTCGTGCGTTGCGAATCGCCCAGCCACCAGAAGGCGGCGGTCGATCGCCTGGGCCAGCTGGTCGCAAATGAATGGCTACGGCGCGGGGTGAAAGTGCGCCTGCT
This sequence comes from uncultured Acidobacteriaceae bacterium, assembly GCA_964563425.1. GTDB lineage: Bacteria > Acidobacteriota > Terriglobia > Acidiferrales > UBA7541 > Palsa-295. The sequence goes on from CAZLWY010000055.1 coordinate 6,127, forward strand.
GCGCGACAAGACGCGCGGAGATTCGCTGCGCGCCGAAGTGTGGTTGGGCGACGGGCGGCCCACCGGGCAGATCATGGTGCTCGGGCATCTGGACACGGTGTATCCGCTCGGCACGCTTCCGACGATGCCTTTCCGCGTGGAAGGTGGGCGCGCGTTCGGTCCCGGCGCATTCGACATGAAGGCGGGCCTGGTGCTCGCGCTCAGCGCCGTCGATGCGCTACAGGTACTGCGTCTGCGGCCGAAAAAACGTCTGGTATTTTTCTGGAACTCGGATGAGGAGATCGGAAGCTACTCGTCGCGCGCGTGGATCGAGCGCGAAGCGCGCCGCAGCGACGCCGTGCTGGTCCTTGAGCCTGCGGCGGGCCCGGAGGGTCGGCTGAAGACCGGCCGCAAGGGAACCGGCACCGCGGAAATCATCGTCACGGGCCGGTCGGCGCACGCGGGGCTCGATCCCGGCGCGGGAATCAACGCGGTGCTCGAACTCGCGTTGCAAATCGCGCGGCTGAAGGACCTGAACAATGCGCGCCGGGGAATCGCGGTGCAAGCAACGGTGATCGCGGGCGGCACGGTTTCCAACGTAGTGCCGCATCACGCGCGCGCCGAACTCGACATTCGCTTCACGCACGTGGCCGACGCGCCGAAGATCGAGCGGCAACTGCGCGCGCTGCGTCCGATTCTGCCCGGAGCGCGTGTTGAAGTCCGTGGAGGAATCAACCGCCCGCCGCTCGAACGCACTCCGGCGGTCGCCGCGCTGTTCCATCACGCGCAAAAACTGATGCGCGAGCTCGGGCGAACGCTCGAGGAGACATCCGTAGGAGGCGGTTCGGACGGAAATTTTACGGCTGCGCTGGGAGTGCCGACGCTCGACGGCCTCGGCGCCATCGGCAACGGCGCACACAGCGCCGTCGAACACGTGATCATCGGCTCGCTACCGGAACGCGCCGCTGTTCTCGCCGGCCTTCTCGCTACTCTCTGAGCGTTTCTTGCGCCGCGGCTGATTCCAGACAAGCGATCAGCGCAGATACGCGCGCTTGAGATACGCAACGGCCTGCAGCTCGAGATCGGCGTAATTTGAATGCAGCATTTCCTGCGCCGCAGCTTCAGTCGACGCGGCCGTGGCAACGCGATCGAGCAGCCGGCTGATGTCGCTCACTCCTCCTGAATCGATAATCGATTCAACCACCGCCAGCGACCAGGCATAGGCAAACGCAGCCGTATTGCTGTCAAGCGACATCCACGGCCCCTCGAGCTGCGCAAGCGACGGGATCGAACCCTGCGCCGCCATTTCCACCAGCGCCCCCGCATTCGAGGTGCTGCGCCGCCCCTCCATATATTGTGCGACGCCTTCCTGCAGCCACGTCGGCGCGCGGTTGTGCGATTTCTGCCCCACGAAGCTGTGCGTCAGCTCGTGCTTCAACACGTGCGCGAGCTCGGTAGTCACCGAGGTGAGCCCCTGCACCGGAATCCGCAGCCGCCCGTCGTTCAGCGCGCCCACCCAGCCCGGCGCGCGCGTGATGTCGGCAAAGGCCTGCTGGGTGTAAAGGATCACGCTGATCTGTTCCGGCGGAGTGTAATCGAGCTCGGATTCCAGGTCCCGGAAATCATCTTCGAGTGCGCGCAGGATCCCGCGCGCGAGGTCCGGATCGGCGCTGCCGTTGTACTTCAGATCGAAATGCGCGGTCTCGCCTTCGCGGTAGCTTTCTTCCTCGGCCTGGTCGCGCTGCGCTTTTTCGAGCGCCGCCTTCACCTCTGGGTCGGGACGCAGTTTTTCCGCGCGCTGCCATTGCTCGATCGCGCGATCCATCTTGTTCGCGCCGTAGTAGGCCCAGCCGGTCAGCTTGGCCACGTCGGCGGAATCGGGCGCAGCGCGGCGTGCGCGTTCCAGCGGGTCGAGCGCCTTGCCGAACTGGCTTTCGCGCAGATAAAGGACCGCCAGATTCAGCAGCAGTCCGGTATTGTCGGGCGCAAACGCCAGCGCCTCGCGATAATGATCGATCGCGGCATCCGTATCGCCCTTGGCGAGCAGAAACTGTGCGGCGGCATGATGCGCCGCAGCCACGCGCGCGACCGACGTCACTGAGCCGGAACGCGCATCCGATTCCAGGCGCGAGATGTAGGCAAAATCGATCGCGTTGTCGTGCACCGCCAGCGCAGCCACATCTTCGTAGCCGGGCACCGGTTCGATTTCGGGCGCCGACACCGGCGGTGGTTCCGAAGCATGGGGCCCGGCCGCGGAATACTGGAAATCGTCCTTTTCGATCCGCGCGACGATCGATTTGGGAATGCTCAACTGACCGGCGGGAGTCAGATAGGTAACGTGCTGTCCGTCGTCGGTGACGCTTTCGGCCTGGATGCGCCGCCCATTTTTCAGCACGATCGTATCGGCCGCGGCCGATGAACACACCGAGAACAGAAGCAGAGCCGCCACTGGCGTTGCGCAGCGCACGAATCGATTTTAGCAATCGCGCGCGTGTGAAATTCGCGCGTCGTGCGTGGCGAATGTCGAAAGCGGCACAGTGCGCGGGAAACAAAGCAGCACGCGCACTCGTCCCGGTGGGGCGCTGTGACGTTTTGCAATTGCAGCGCGAGAATTTTCGGCGAAAAATTATTTCGATTTAACCTTGCGTCGAAACGCATCCGGTTTTATCCTATTCCGTCCTGAGCGAGCTATGAGAGCTCGTTGTGGAAGTTTTCAGCGTTGGGGCGGGGAATTTGCAGTTTGATCCGCCCAACCTGTTTGGCTCGGGACCGCGAATCGCGCCAGCACGGGGTGTGGGGACGCAGATTCCGCGCGTGAGACGCCCCTTCAGTTCAAACATGCGTTCGTAAAATTCTTTCGGGGACAGTGCGTGGCCTCTGAGGGTTCACACAACACAGTTGGGGTTACCGATCCCGATCCGATAATTGGACCGGGCCATACCTTTGAAACGGTAACCGATAAAATCAGCGCCATCGTTCTGACCCGTCCGGTCTCGCCCGGCTGGGTCTTCGGCCTGCTCATCTCTTTCGGCGCGTTGATGCTGCTGAACATGGTCATCACGATGCTGATGATCAAGGGCGTGGGCATCTGGGGCATCCGCATCCCCACGGCCTGGGGCTTCGCGATCGTCAACTTCGTCTGGTGGATCGGTATCGGCCATGCCGGCACGCTGATTTCCGCCATTCTC
>CAZLWY010000056.1:0-33981 GCA_964563425.1 uncultured Acidobacteriaceae bacterium
GCCGTGGCGGATCTTGAGGCGGAAATCCGCTTCGATCGGTTCGTTATTGGCGCGCATCACGCACAGCAAGCCGACTTCCTCGGAAACCGGATCGGGTACGTAGACCTTGAAGGTCGTGGGGGGCGCATCGGCGGTTTTCCAAAGGCCGTCGCCAGGATGCATGGGGACCGTGTTTTCGACGAATTCGACTTGCGGCGAAAGCGGAATCCGCGAGGGGTCGTGGGAGACGAGCGCGGCAACATAGTCGTTCATTTCGCCGATCAGACAGGCGCGGTCGCAATGCGCCGGGAGCTTATTCGCCTCCGGCGCAGCGAAAAGCGGCGAGCTCGCGAAAAACAAGATGACAATCGCAGTAGATAGGTTCCTCAAACGCATTCTCCATTCCTTTCGGGCAGCATCCATTAGCCAAGTCCGCGCGCGCCACGATGCGGCTCGGACCACGCATCATACACTTTTCAGCGCAACAGCCGGGCAAACGGCCGGTCCCACATGGGCATCCACGACGACGACCTACGACGCGCTCGGCGGGCCCACCCACGTGACGGACGGCGGTGGCGGCACCCTGACCCACGCCTACTCGGGAAATGATACGTATCGGGTCGTTGGACCCGCACCAACAGGCGAGAACACGCAGCGAAAACAATTTGAATATGACGCGCAGGGAAGGCTTCCTTCTGTTTGCGAGGTGACCAGCCTCACCGGTCAACAGGACACGCACGTGTTACTGATCATTGGAGTAAACACATCACCTTGACTTCGCGGTGGCTGCGATCTAGAGTGAGGCCCCCTGCGGCAGAATCTGCCGCATTTCGAAGCAGAACACTAGGTTCCATGCTCTCGGCTCAGGGAGGCTCGTCGCATGTCCCACGTGGTCAGTCTCTCGGCTTTCTCGATATTCCTGGCCATTGCAGCCGTCGGATTCCTGTTCTTGATCGTCAGCTTCTTATTTGGCGAACTGTTCGGTCACGCTGACGTCGGCGCGCATGGTGGCGACGTACATGGCGATGTCCAGGGCATCAGCTTCCTCAACCCGCGCGTACTAAGTGTATTCGTTACGGCGTTCGGTGGATTTGGAGCCATCGGGGTCCATTTGGGCTACGGGATCGAGATCAGTTCAGGAATCGGCCTGATTGGAGGACTGATATTCGGGGGCATCATTTACCTTTTTGCTCGCTTTCTCTATGGCCAGCAGGCCTCCAGCGGCGTCGGCGTGGGGGAACTCGTAGGCCGCACGGCGCAGATCAGCGTAGCGATTCCCGCTGGCGGACTCGGCCAGATCCGCTGTGCATTGGGTGAAAACGTAGTTGAGAAACTGGCACGAACGGTGGATGGCGGAGCGATCCCGGCCCATACGTCGGTGACGATCGAATCCATCGTTGGCGAAACCGTTCTGGTTCGACGTACCGACTAACTCGAAGTTTGACGGAGAACGAGAATGCCTACTCAGTTCTTTATTCCCCTCATCGTCATCGGCGTGGTACTCGCGCTCTTTGTGGCCATGGCGCTTTTCAGCCGCAACTACCTGAAAGTGCCGCCAAACGCCGTGGCCGTGTTGAGCGGGCGCAAGCGCAAAACGGCCGACGGGAAGGTGGTCGGGTACCGCGTCGTGAACGGCGGGGCAACATTCCGCTTCCCGCTGCTTGAGCAGGTGGATTACCTCTCACTCAACGTATTTACGATTCCCCTCGAGATCAAACGAGCTTACACGCTGAAGGGCGTGCCGATCTCCGTCAAAGCAGTGGCGAACGTCAAGATTAAGAGTGACGACACCTCGCTCCGCGCAGCGGCGGAGCGTTTTCTCGGCATGCCACCTGACCAGATCCAGAAGGTTATCTTTCAGACTCTGGAAGGCCATCTGCGAGCCATCCTAGGAACGCTGACCGTAGAAGAAGTGAACAGCGACCGACAAAGCTTCGCCCAGAAGCTGACCTCAGAAGCGGCTCAGGACTTGGAACGAATGGGCATTGGAGTGGATGTGCTTACCGTCCAGGAGATTAGTGACGAGGAAGGATATCTCGATGCGCTTGGGAAGAAGCGCACGGCGGAAGTCAAGCGCGACGGCACGATTGGCGAGGCCGAAGCCACACGGGATTCGAAAATCAAGTCCGCGCTGGCCATGCAGGAAGGCGAGAAGGCAAAGTTCGATTCGGATGCCAACATTGCGGGAGCTCAACGCGAGTTCAACATAAAGCAGGCACAGTTCCTTGCGGAGGTCGAAACGCAGAAGGCCATGGCCGCTCAAGCGGGACCGCTCGCACAGGCCAAGGCAAGACAGCAAGTGGTCGTTGAAGAAGTGCGAGTCGAAAAGATGCGGACGCAGGAACAGATAGCCGTCCAAGAACAAGAAGTCCAGCGCAAACAAAAGGAACTTGAGGCCACTGTGATTAAGGCCGCCGAAGCCGATCGGCAGGCGGCGATCTTGCGCGCTGAGGCTGCCAAGCAATCAGCGATTCTCGAAGCGGAGGGCTCAAAGTCCGCGCAGATAGCTCTCGCCGAAGCTCAACAGGAAAAGCTAAAACAGGAAGGAATGGGACGAGCTGCCGCGGTTGAAGCAGAGGGACGGGCGGAAGCAGCCAAAATTGAGGCCATGGGCCTGGCACAGGCTCGGGCGATCGAAGCTCAAGGTGTCGCGGAAGCCCAGGCTATCCTCAAGAAGGCGGAGGCTTGGAAGCAATTTAACGATGCGGCCAAGCTTCAGACGATCCTCGAGCGGCTTCCGAGCGTTTTGCAAGCTTCTGCTGGCATTTTCGGAGCGGTGGCGGCCCCGCTCGGAAACATCGACAAGGTCGTTGTCATCGAACAAGGGAGCGGAACAAATGGCGATGGGACCGGCGGCATCGGGCGTGTTGCGCACACCGGACCCGCGTTGGTATTCGGTCTGCTTCAACAATTGCAGGCCTTGGGTCTTGACCTTCCCACGGTCCTCTCGCAGCTCGGAATCAATGGTGGAAAGCTGATCGAGACACCCACCCAGGTTGTCGAGAGCAAGTCCAACAAGGCGCAGACCTAGACGCAATAGACCGTTCGAGTTCCGCGTTTGGCGAATCCATCGATGCGCACCTTTCAGCTCAACTCCAAGCTTAAGCGGGGCGACACGGAAGTGCTCGTGGTCTGCTGCGGAGATTATCGATTTCAGGGGGCCTTCTACGAATTTCTCAACCACGCCCTGAACCTGAATGAGAAATACGACCTCATGGTGATTCCCGGAGGCCCGCTGAGTTTGACACTCGTCGAATATCTGCCGAAGTTTTCATGGGCCAGCTGGAAGTGGTTCCGATTCTTCGTGGAAAGGCACGGAATTCGACGGTTAATCTTAATTCAGCATCAGGATTGCGCTTGGTACCAGACGATGCCCCTTCACTTGCACGCCTCTGCTGAACTGCGTGAGCGACAGGAACAGGACCTCGGGCGGGTGACTACCACGCTGAAGAGAGATTTTCCGGATCTGACGGTCGAACTCTACTACGCCGGATGGGATGCAGATGATCGGATTACGATTGACATGATTCCGGCGTGACGCGGGCATCGAGCGCCCGGTCCATCTGCGATGTGCCTTTCGGGTCCTCCGGACGTCTGAAACCTGGGAGGCAAGCCTTCCGTACGGCTCAATGCAAGCCAGCACGAACTGGCGCGACCTTCAAGCGCACCTCGTTCAGATACTGGACGGCTTCGCTTCGTTTTTTGATCGAGCCCACTCGAGCGATTATCGTTGGACGCTCTGCCGGGGGTGACAAAGCCAGGTCCTGACGGAGCGCCCCCTGAACGATCCCGGGTAGATTACCATCGTCGGCCGAATCGTCCGGGCGCGATACCGAAGCGGGATTGGGGAGGCTTTCGGCCGTCGCTGTCGCCAGCGGCGTGGCCTCGGAAGACACCACCGGAGGGAGAACTGTCGGCGCATCTTGTCTTGGGCTCGCCAGAGCCAGGAGCGGCATCAGGTTATTTGCTGCTGCATCTCGCTTGGTCAGGGGGCTCAATCCGAACAGTGATTCGAGCGTCGCCGGAATGGAAGCATGATCATATACGCTATGATCGATTAGATTTCTGGCGATAGACGGCGAGATGATCAGCGCGGGCACCCGAGGACCGTATTTTTCGAATGTAAAACCATTTTGGTTGTGACCAGAATTTAGGTCCGAGACGCTGGGGGCCACGGCATCAAAAGGAGTCGCGTGATCGTAGAACCCACCATGTTCGTCCCAGGTGATAATTAGCAGACTACTCTCCCAAAACGCCGAGTTCCGGATCGTCTCATACGTGGCCTTGATTAGAGCTTCACCGCGGTTCACATCGGCCAGCGGGTGTTGAGAAATGCCGTTCTTGTAGTCGTTGGCCACGTCGTAGCTCGGTTCGATGAAAACGTAACTGAAGGGAAAAGAACTTTGCTGAAGGTCGCCGGCAAATTGACTGTAGTGGCGAATATCGTCGAGATGGATGCCCTTTATGGCGGCAACCATGGGGAAATCATCGCCTCCGTAGAGCCGATGTTTGATCCCCTTCTTTACGAGTGCATCGAAGATCGTGCCATTCTGAAAGGAGAAGCCTGCAAGGGCTTCCCATGCGGCGATTTCCGCCATGCTCGGACTGTGATCGAGGCCATTGGAAGATGCTGCGTGGACAAACATACGGTTTGGCCAGGTCGGTCCGGGCATGGACGCATGCCAGTTGTCGCAGACAACAAACTCGGCAGCGAGTGCGCGCAGCACCGGAAGCTGCGTCGGTGAATAGCAATTCATCACCGCGCCGGGACCGCTGCCGCCGCCGCTTTCCACATAAGAAGCTACAAAGCCACTCTTATTGATGGCGGGGTACGGCCCGCCCCGAGGATAGGAAACTCCTGAACCACATAGTTGCAGGAGCACGTTTGAGAACTCGTGCCCTGGATCAGCCGGCATCCGGTCGGGAGCTCCTGCTGAGACAGAAAACGACTGGCTGTTGAAGGTATTTGACTCCGATCCGGTCAGGCCGTCTACTTTCGTGGGTGCTCCGGTTACGGCGTCAGTTCCGCTAATACCGGAAAACCCCAGCATGTGATCGAAAGAGCGATTCTCCAATATGAGAACAAATACATGTTGAACTTGAGTGGATGCCATCGATGCGCCGCTTTGCAAACCGGCGTGTGGGAAGTGTATCTCAGATGATCTCCCGGGATTCTGCTGTTCATGGCCCGGAAGATGGCCCCTGTACCATGAAGGAACGTTCGCGGAAGCGGCCTGATCCCGGCCGTTCTTTACCGCAACCGCGGGCTAGGCGGAGAGGAACTCCTTGACGAGATTCGCCGTGTCGTGTGGATTCTCCTCCGGGAAAAAATGCCCCCCTTGCATAGCTTGTCCGTGAGCGCCCGGGGCCCACTGCCTCCAAATACCAAGCGGCCCTCCGTCTCTCGCGTAGAAGGTGTCGAGCGGTCCGTCCTTCGCCCACAGATGCAGCATCGGGCATTCGATTCGGCTGGATGCTGCTTTGTCAGCACGATCGTGCTCGACGTCAATGGAGGCTGCCGCCCGATATTCCTCGCAGATCCCGTGAATTCGGTCAGCATCGCGAAAGGTTGCTAGATATTCGTCAAGAATTTCCGGTCCGAAGGAACCCTGGCCGAACGGATTGTTGAACACGGCCTTCGGAGCGCCGAGAAGGTAGCTTTCCGGCAGCGGCTGCTGCTGCGCCAGCAGAACCCAGGGCCAATAGGTTCGAGCGAAGCGCGCATCCGAGCGATTCCAAGCTTCAAGAATGGGGATTACGTCGAATACAGCGAGACGCTCCACGCTTTTCGGATGGTCCAACGCCAGACGATAGCTGACACGCCCGCCCCGATCGTGGCCGATCAAAGTGAACGTCGGAAAACCGAGTGCGCTCATCAGGTCAACCAATTCTTTGGCCATCGCTCGCTTTGAGTACGGAAAGTGGTCATCCGTGGAAGCCGGTATTCCGCTGCGGCCATAGGCGCGCAAATCCACGCAGATGACGGTGTGGTCCTCAGCCAGCTTCGGCGCGAGGAACCGCCACATTAAGCTGGTACGAGGGAAGCCATGCACCAACAGAATGGCCGGTCCTTTTCCATAGCGGCGAATAAATACTGAATTTCCTCCCACGTTGACGCGAGAGGCTTCGAAGTCTGCCCGAGCGGTTGCGTTTGCGCTCGCTGGTGCGTCGCTCTCCGGGAGCGCCAGACGAGGAAGTGAACCGTCGAACACAACTCCGATCGACGTGGTTGTGAGGGTGCCCAGGAACATCCGACGCTCCATCTTTTCCGCCTCGCTCGACCAATTTAGAACGCTCGCCAGAGTAATGTGGCCGCTGCCTAAAGATTCGAGGGCCTAAATCGTCTTAATTTCGCCCCCATCGATCCGTAACGAAGAACCGGTCAACCATTTGGCCGCAGGAGACACGAGATAACCCAGGAGATCGGCGATATCCTCTGGCTTTCCGAAACGGTTCATTCCCGCTTCTTCCGGGAATTTCTGAATCGCCTCCTCTACGGTGAGATTGTGCGCAGGCGCCCACCTTTCGAAGAACGATTGTCGGCGAGCGGTCATCACCGCACCTGGCGAGACACTGTTTACCTGAACTCCATCCTTGATTCCTTGTTCAGCGAATGCTTTCGCGAGCGCATTAATCGCCGCATTGATCGCCGCAACCGTTGCAAACTCTGGCTTAGGATTCAGGGCCGCACTTCCCGAAGTGAAAACGACGGAACCCTTCGACGCTTCCAATTCTTTCCAGGCACGCGTAGTCAAACGGCGCGCGCCGTGCAGCTTGAGCGCCATGCCATCGTCCCATTGAGAATCCGTCATCTCGAACAGATCAATCGGCGGCACGGCTCCCGCGATGTTGAGCAATGCATCAATCCTGTCAAATCGTTTGAGCGTTTCGGAGACCACGGCTTCCGCGGCTTGCGGTTCGCGAAGGTCGAGAGCACAGACCAGAGCTTCGGCACCGGCGGATTTCATGGCGCGCGCGGTTTTTTCGAGGTTCGTCTGATCTCTGGCGACAAGGACAACGGCTGAGAAGTCTCGAGCGAGCCGAACTGCCGTGGCTTGACCGATACCCTGGCTGGCGCCGGTAACGATGGAAACGGATTGAACCGACAAGACGTTCTTCCTCCACTCATCCGCCGACGCACTAACTGGATAAGCTCTTTCGCGCCGCCGCGACAATCACCTCAACCACGAGATCAGGCGCGCTGTACATCGGGCTATGGTCCACGGCACCCCGTCGCACTGTAGCGCCCATTCGCTGAGCCATGAACTCCTGGGTCTTTGGATTGATCATGCGGTCCTCTTCAGCGAGCAGAAACCAAGACGGCTTCGACTTCCATCCTGGTACGGGACCTGCCTCTTGAATGCACTCGACCGCAATGGGGCGTTGCACGGCCGTGGCGATTTGAGTTCGATCAGCAGACGCTTTGTGCGCCACCGCCCGACGAAAGCCGTCGTCCGGCATCCATATGAGACCGTGCGAATCAGGAGCCAACCTGGGCGCTTCGGGGTGAGGTGGGTCGCGATAGAACACCTTGGCCACCGTCTCGCCCTCATCCGGCGCAAGCGCCGCGACGTACACCAGGGATTTCACTCGATCTTGCCGCACCGCGGCGATCACGGCGCCTGCATAGGCGTGTCCTACGAGAACCACGGGGCCGTTGGTTCGATCCAGCGCCCAGCTAAGCGCCGTCGTGTCGTTGGTTAAGGATGTGAGGGGGATCGGTGCGCAGATCACTTTCAGACCGCGTCGCTCGAGAGGCAGGACGACGCTACTCCAACAAGAACCGTCAGCCCACGCGCCGTGAACCAAAACGATCGTCGAGTTCTCGGGAAAACCGCTGGTCTCGCGGTCCTGTGCGGGAGCACTTGCAACCGTCAGTGCCCCATTTGGCGGCGCTGCGCATTCCGTGAAGGAGCTCCCGAATACAACTCCCAGAGATGCCGCTGCGAGTGATTCCATAAAGCTACGGCGTTCCATTTCGTTCTCCGTCAGCGTGTTTTGCCGAGAAATCCCTTCATCGCGGCCGCGATTTCGACGACATGGGTCTCGATCGCGAAATGTCCAGTGTCAAGGAACTGAACCATTGCATCGGGCAAATCCTTACGAAACGCTTCTGCCCCAGCCGGAATAAAGAACGGGTCGTTCTTGCCCCAGATCGCGAGTAAAGGCGGTTTCGACTTGCGAAAGTATTCCTGGAACTTGGGATAGAGCCTCACGTTTGACGCGTAGTCCAGAAATAAATCGAGCTGGATCTCCTTGTTTCCCGGACGCTCGAGCAGAGCTGTGTCGAGTGTGTACGATTCAGGAGCAATGCTCTCTGGATCCGTTACGCCGTGGGTGTACTGCCAGAGCGTTCCTCCCGCAGTCAGAACGCTTTTACGGAGTATGTCCCGATTGTCCGCCGTCGGTTCGCTCCAATACTTACGAATCGGCGCCCACGCGTCCCCAAGGCCCTGTTCGTATGCGTTCCCGTTCTGCGAAACGATCGCCGCGACGCGCCCGGGGTGCGCCATCGCCAAACGAAAGCCCGTCGGCGCGCCATAATCGAAAACGTAAATCGCGTAGCGGTCCAGCTTGAGCGCTCGCGTGAAGGCGTCGATTGTGAGAGCGAACTGATCGAAAGAGTAGACATATTTTCGCTCGGTCGGAACTTCGGTGAACCCGAATCCAGGCAGATCCGGCGCGATCACGCGGTAGCGATCAGCCAGGCGCGGAATGAGTTCGCGAAACATGAAAGAGGAGGTCGGGAATCCGTGCAGGAGGAGAATTACGGGCGCATTCATATCACCTGCGACGCGATAGAACACTTGCACGCCATCGGCGTCGACCTTGTGAATGGACGTGATAGGTACGCCACTTTGGGGAGCTCCTGAATCCGCTCCGCGTTTTGTGGCCGCCGCTCGTGACAGCAGACCGCTCATAGCCCCCCCTGACTTCTTCGATCTTTGATGGGCAAACCAGCAATTTAGAATTTGGCGAGCTTCGCCGAGCCGAAAATGACATTGAATCGTTCACAATAAATTACTACGTCGTCGTACTTGCTCAAATCAGCGGAGTCGGGCAGATCGTAGTTTTGATCGCCTTGATTCGCCTTCAGTGGGCCCAGTTCGATCGTATCGAGCCGGCCTTTCACGAAGGTTTGTTTGAGGTTTCCGTCAGAGCTCTGGGCAAGAACGACGTGAACGTCCGGGCCATTCGAGGTCACAAAATCCGTTAATCGGAGATCGCGCCTGCCGTCAGGTCCTTGGTAGATCGATGCGCGCCCACTCGTCGGATGAGCTCTAGCAGCCAACAGCCCGGTATATTGAGGTTGGGGGTCGGCATTCGAGCTGAAAGGGGCGGGCTCGTCAACCTTCACATTCACCCAGAGCTTTTCAGGACGGAAAATCCACCAAGCGGCCGCGAGGATTGGCACTCCCACGCCTAACAAGATCCACTTTTTTCCAAAAAGCCATGCAAGCAGGCGGCTGTCCACGGTTCGCTCCTGGTCGATATGCCGACAGCAGTCTCAAGCCTGCCGATACCGCCGGCGACCGAATTGCAAAGATTAGAATTTTTCCAGCGGCGCTGCGCCGAAGTTCGCGTTGAAGCGCTCGCAATATATCGAGACCGTCTGAAATTTTGCGAGATCCGTGTTCCTTGGGATCTCATAGTTTTGATCGCCCTCATTTCCCTTGAGCTTTCCCAGTTCCACTCGAGCAGTGCCGTTCTTCAGGAAATTGGTATCGTCGTCTGCGTCCTTTACGGCCACCAAAATCACGTGGACGTCGGGACCGTTAGAGGTCTTGAAATTTGTCAGGCGCAGGATGACTTCTCCGTCGGCCTGCTGATAAATCGTCGCGCGGCCGGAAGTTTGGTGGACTTTTCCGTGGAAGGTGCCGGTTTCAAGGGTCTTGGCTTCGTTACTGTGCTTCGTGCTGTCCTGCGAGGCCGCCGATTGTTGCAAACCGTAGGCCAGGGACAGCAGAGCGAACGCCGATGTGAGTGTGACCTTCGGAATCATCGCGATTTCTCCTTTGGTTCTTGCGGTCTCTTCAGAATATGGGAGCGCGCGTTGATCGCCACCGCACAATGGCTGCCAAAGAAACCGGGGTCCGCGGGAGTCGAGGACACCTGGCGGAACTCGTTCTAAAGTCTGATGGTTGTGTCAAGCGGGACTCGAACACGCCGGGATGGGAAGTGTCAAAGCTCTGACGGATGGCCGTCACTGACGGATTTCTGGCGAATCGACCGTCGCGAGTCAACGATTCGTCGTGTCGGTGGATCTGAAATTCAGTCGTGACCGCTTCCGCCCGCTGCACCGCGTTTCAGTGGAGCTGTGGCGGGACGGTTTACGCGAAGCTTCTTCATTCTGTAGACGAGCGAAGTTCTTTTCATGCCCAACCGCTCAGCTGCTCCGTTGCGGCCCCCGATCACCCAGTTGCTTGCTTCCAGTGCCCGTACGATATGTTCGCGCTCTACCTCGGCAAGGCCGTTCATCGGGCCATCCGATCTCGTACGCGGCGTGAAAGGGTCCAGCTCGGAAGTCGGCGCATGTAAGGTCGAGTTGGGAGAGAGAATCACTGCGCGTTCGATAAAATTCTGCAGTTCGCGCACGTTTCCAGGCCACCGGTACCGCACCAACGCATCCATCGTCTCCTGCGGGATTGCGTCCACCCTTTTATTCATGCGTCGGGCGTAGAGAATTGTGAAATGGCGTGCCAATCTAGGAATATCGTCCGGGCGTTGCCGCAAGGCCGGCACCTGAATCGGGAACACTTTCAGTCGGTAATAGAGATCTTCGCGAAATGTCCCTTGCTTCACCATCGCGGGTAGATCCCGATGCGTGGCTGCAATCAGGCGCACATCGACCGCATGTGTGCGGTTGCTCCCAAGCCTTTCGAATTCCTGCTCCTGTAAGACCCGGAGCAATTTCGCTTGGAGCTCCAAAGGAATGTCACCTACCTCGTCAAGAAATAGCGTGCCTTTGTCAGCGAGCTCGAAGCGGCCCGTCTTCTGCGCAATCGCACCCGTGAAAGCTCCCTTTTCATGACCGAATAATTCGCTCTCAAGAAGCCCCAGAGGGATCGCGGCGCAATTCAACTTCACGAATGCTTTTTCGCTCCGTGTGCTCAACTTGTGTATTGCCCGCGCAACAAGCTCCTTGCCGGTGCCCGTCTCTCCTTGAATGAGCACGCTAGAATCCGTAGGCGCGACGACCGACACCAGGCTCAATGCGGTCTTCAAGGCCGCACTTTCGCCGACGATTTCTTTGAACTCGGCGCGAATTTCTTCTTCGAGATAGATTCTTTGTTGTGTCTCCTGATCTCTGTCTTTGATCGCCGTCTCGTAGTCCAGCGCATTCTCAACGGCAACAGCTACTTGGCGGGATACCTGTTCGAGAAACTCGACGTCCGCTGCGTCGAATGCATTCTCTGCACGCTTTAGCGCGCTCAATACGCCCACCACTCCACGTCGGCCGATGAGCGGAAGGTCGCAACCGGACCTCACACCTTCGGCCAGGATACGTTCGTAGAAAAGCCTACCGGCTTCACCGCCGAAGCTTTCTGGATCGTCGCGCACCTCTTCCAGGCTACTAAAGTGCTGGCTCTTGCCGGTCCGAAACGCTTTGCCGCAGATCGAACCGTGGAGTGGCACGCTTGCACCGTCGGATAGGGATCCTCGTGGCTCCGGGTTGTATAGAATCGTTAAGCGCAGGCCTCCACCGCCGGCGTGCGGCAAAAGCAAAGCGCAAAAATCGCATCGCGTCACTCTCAGAAGATTCGTAGAGAGCACTTCTACCAGGCGGCGAAGGTCTAGCTTCGATGCCATACTATTCGTGATCTCAAGAAGCAGCCGAAGCCTATCGCGTTCGCGCCGCAGATCCTCTTCGTTCCTGTGACGCTCGATCGCGATTCCGGTGATGTGACTGGCATTCTCGATCAGCTGCAAGTCCGCGGCATTCGGGCTGCGAACTTGGCGGTACAGGATGGCGAAAGTTCCGAGGGCCTTGCCGTCCTTTCCGAACAAAGGACGCGACCAAACAGAACGAATTTCGTAGCGCGACATGACGTGACGATAGTCGTCCCAAAGCGGATCCGTGAGGATGTCCGTTACGTAAACGGGCTCCCTCCGATGAACCGCCGTGCCGCATGATGCGCCCTTTGCACAAACGGCTGTGCGCCCTACGTGAGCGGGAAATCCCTCAAGGCTCGGTGCCGCGGCACAATGAAGAGTCTTGCCGTCTTCATCCGGAAGCCAGATGGTGCAGATTAAACCTTCGGCCTGAGATTCAACCAACCGCGCAATGATGGTTAGCACCTCGTGCAGCGGACAACCTGCGAAAATAAGCCTCAAAATTTCGAGCACAGATTCGCTTGAAAAAAAGCTGGACTGGTTCGCCGGTTGGACCCGCGATAAGCCTCGTCCGGGAGACTCGGTTGCGCTATCCATAAGATGGCTCTTCTTGGCTCACGAGATAGGGATGTTCAGCTCCGGGTGCGAAACTGACACGACCATTCGGTGACCGTGAAACAGAAAGGGTTCGGGTCACTTCTTAAGCGGGCCCGGCGTTCGTCGCCCGCGAGAGGCGATGCTCCGGCTCCAGCCCCGGCCCAGGCGCTAGAACTGGAGTCTATGCTAGCGCGGGCAAAATCGCCAGAAATCGGGGACCGTTAGGAGCGATGCTGACTCTTGGCATTCCCGTTCCCGCCCACGAGTGTGCGAGCAGACTACCCAGTCGGACCGGTTTCGCTGGTCTGTTAATTATCCGATCGTGTTTCAGCGCGTCTGCGGGATGAGTATGGGCGATGCAGCCACCGAGCGGCTGAGTGTCACTTGTTCACAGGGTTTAGATCGAGCCCGAAATGGGGGTCGCGGTAGGTGCCGCTTATTACAACCGGGACGACCGTGCCGCGCTTCTTTCTGAAGAACGGGTCGAGCACCTTCGCAAATATCGATTTGGCCCCGCTGCTCTGCTGGGAAAGGTCTGCATTGGTGCGAACCGTGCCGTGAAAGTCGATCTTCTGACTGATTACGTTGAATGTGCCGTGCATGTTTGCATCGGCGCCAGGAATGCTTAACGAGAGGTCGGTCATCGTGGCGATCTCACTGCGTAGCACCACATGACCGCGAAGCTGCGCAGGGACGCTCTCAGCGGAATCGGCCGGCGCTGGATTTGCCTGAGTTTCTTTCTTCTCTCCGGAAGCGCCGGCGCTGAATTTGTCCACGCTTTCTTTCGTTGTCGTTCTTTCGAAATGGCCATCCGAAACATCAAAATCCCCTTCGAGCGCAAGCTCCTCGAGGAGCCCCTTGCCCCTGGGAGGCACGGTGACCTGCGCGGTCAAATTCGTCTCGCCCGCTAACGGCGAGGGATGCTCGTGACCCGCCACGAAGATGGGCAGAAGATCTTCCATATGCCCGTCACGCACCGCGAAATTGAGTGACGTAAACTTCCCGTGCATATCGCCCCGGTGCGCCACGCTGCCGTTCACGGCGATGTTCGTGCGCCCGCGCACGGCTGTCAGATTGTTGATAGCGACGTCGCCATTTGTGGCGTCGACGGCAAGAACAAAACGCGTGCCCAGCGGCAAAGCGTGCCCGCTACGAAGCACTTCGAAATTCGGTATGTCCGCGCCGCCCTCGACGTCCAGTTTTCCCAGCGAGCCTGCGAACTTCCCCTTCGATGAAAGTACTCCCGCAATTCCTTTGAACACGCTCAGGTCCGCTCGATCGAATGAATATTCGCCGGAAGCCGGCGTCTCCGCGAAATCCCCTTTTTGGAACGGGCCGATGTGTCCCGTCGAGTGAATCTCACCGGGAGGCTCGGGGTTACGAAGGTCCACGCGATACGACGCGCCCGATTTCGCGCTGGCGGATTCTAGGCTCAAATCGTGAACGTCAAATTGCAGTGGAGTCTTGTCGCCGTGGCGCGCAACATCCAACACCGCGTCGTGTGCGATTAGTTCGCCGATCGTTATGACGGACGTGCCCTGTCCCGAACTTAGACTCCCAGCATCCATCGGCAGCGGAACATTTACGTGAAGGCCGTCGAGCTCGATCCTCGAAACCAAATGGGGACGGACAAGGAAATTCAAATAGCTGGACTGAATCGTCAACTTGCGAATGGTCACGAGGGGTGGCACGGTCGCAGAACTCGACTTGAGCCGGAACGCGACGCCTTCAGCTACGCAGCCCGGATGTGGAAAGTAGCGGACCTCGAAGCGGTCAATTTTCAGTTCACCGGGAAAAGATTCGAGCAGGGATTCTGAAACGTTCTTCCGTGAAAACGGAAAATGGTAAGCAAGAATTCCCGCGGCGATTGCGCACAAGACACCGGCGGCTGCGAGAGCTGCGATCCACCAGCGGTGGCCAGCGCGCGATTGACGCGGGTCAGCTCCCGGAGGGTCTTCCTGCTCGACCGCGAAGTCATTCACGGATGGGCTCCTAGGCTTCCACATGACCGCGGCGCTCGGCGGCCCCCACAATTCTCCCACGGTTCAGCTCTTGCCGCTCGCGGCCTCTCAAGAACCCTTCGACGGTCTTCTGTCTTCGTTCGTCCGCCGGATGGGTTAGCGGCACGTCGTCGTAATCGAGGCGTGTCGTGCCCACGCTTTCCAAATCGCCCTGCTTTCCCGTGCCACACCGCTATCCGCTGCCACGGATTCGTCATCCGATGCAGAGTTCGCTCGCCTTCATTTGTGCGGTATCGGCTATGAATTCTCTGACCTTGTCCTTAATCTCATTTCGCACACGGCGAAATATTTCTGTTCTCTGTTCAGGCAATCCATCTGCGGTGTTAGGGTCGATGATGCTCCAGTGTCGAAGGTGGAGCGTGAAGGGAAATATCGGACTTCTTTCCTTAGCCGTATCGCAGATGGCGATCACATAGCCGAAATGCTCTTTTAGCGATTGCGCAACGCTTTTCAGCTTCTGGCCCGAAATGTCAATGCCCGCTTCCTTCATGACTTCACTTGCCATGGGATTCAAAGCACTGGGTTCGACGCCCGCACTCGCGACATCAAACCGGTCACCGGTAAGCGTACGCAAAAAACCCTCGGCAATCAGGCTGCGCGTCGCGTTGCCAGTGGAAAGGAATAGAACCGTTGGCTTGTGACTTGTCATTTCTTCTCATCCCCTGACTCGTCTTGGCCGAAATCCATGCGCATTTTTCCCACCTCATCGTGGCACCTTGCAGGAAGCGACGCAGCCCCTTTTGGCACACTTTGGCGTTCATTTGGTCATATCGGTGCAACGCAGGGCCCTGACAGCGCAGGTATTCGAGTTTCTACGCACATGCGACGCTGCTGCTTACCGCAAGTCAGGTCGCGTTGCGTTTTTTCGCGAGTTGCCGGGACAGGGTCCTCAGCCGTCAAGCGTTCCGCACCAAGCTGTCAGAACGGAATTGTGGACACCAGCGAGAAATGGCGGGTGTCCACAACGCGACAGACATTCATCCTTGCGGCGGCTAATCTTTATCGCGGTAACACAAGATCGCGGGCCAACACAGAAGATTTGCGCCACGCTTTTCGAGGAGTGGGTCCGCGAGCCAGAGCTAGTTCGCGCAAGAACCACGTAGTTTCTGGTGCAAAGGTGATATCGACAGCCATCGTTTTGTCGCGGTTTGAGATTCGACCGCGAATTGCGAAAAGGAGAAATATGAAAAAGTTTAGATTGTCAGTAATGATGGTGACACTGGTCGCCCAAGGGGGGTTGGCCGGATGCTCCGGGACGGCCGCCAAGTCGCCTGATGTCACAGGCAGTATTCGCAAATCACTCGATCAGGCGAGTCTCAAAGACGTCACGGTCCATCAGGATCGCGACAAGGGCATCGTCACGCTCGGCGGTCAGGTTGTAGCGGAAGGCGACAAATCCCAAGCCGATTCCATAGCGAAGTCGTTCGCGGGCGCGCAGGTTGTCGCAGATCAGATTGCCGTGGTTCCCGTGGGCATCGAAAATGAAGCCAAGACTGTGAACTCCGATCTGGATACGGGAATCGAAAGTAATCTGGACGCTGCGCTGATTCAAAACAGACTACATAAAACGGTGAAATATGAGGTGAAGAACGGTGTTGTTACGTTGTCGGGGGAAGTGAACTCGGAGACCAAGCGCGCCCGGGCCGAGACAGTCGCGACACAAGTGCCCAACGTTCAACAAGTGGTGAACGACCTGCAAGTCAAGGATCAGAAAGCAAGTTCGTCGGAGTAGGGCTCGGTACTGTCTTGATGCAATCCCGGGGGAGGGTGAGCCCAGGGCGGCTCGGCCGCTAAGCGAGCAAGCCAAGCTCCCGGACCAAGGCTTCCACAGTGAACTTAAGACGGGGGTGCTATGTCCTTCGGAATTTACGCAGTCGGGTTTGCATTTGTTATCGGTGGACTGGTCTATGCCGCGTACCTGATGCATATGCCCGCGCACTGGATCGCGGTGTGCGCGATCGTACTTTTGGGAGTCGGAATCGTGAAGGCCGTGACCGCGACGCGTCAAAAGGATCACTAAATTGCTGGCGGGCTGAAGCTCTAGCCTACATTGACGCGGTGGAGGTCTGCAGATCGAGCCCGCGCGGGCCTACCATTTCACTTATTGACCTGTCCTGGTTTGCCGTTTCGTGGTTTTGCCCTTCAGGCGATTTCAGTTCTTCCGTAGCGGACTTCTGGCCCGTCGCGAAATACTGACTCCGATGGTTATCCTGCTGTATTGCAAAGTTCTAAACGATCTTGCTATTGTTGTTCAACCAGCCGGGGTCCTCGGATTAGGTTGTGACCTATTCCTGTTACTTGATTCGTTCTCAAACTTAATTTCGCGGGGGACAACGTGACGCCTTCGACCAGAACATATTCTCTCATCACGGTCGCTTTAGTCGCTCTGGTGTTCGGAATTGGGGGATGCAACAACAACGGCACCCAGAGCACCAGCACGCAGAGTTCGCCGGCCACCGATCAGTCGTCTCAACAGTCAACTGATCAGTCGCAGGATCCGGCGGCTGCCGCTAACCTCGCTCCCGCGAGTGACACCCAGACGACCGACACAAGCGACCAAAATCAGAACTATTCCGATAACGATTCCGACTCCGGCTCGAATGATACCTACGGCCAGCCGGTGCTGCAGGCACCAGATCCACCGCCGCCGCTGCCGGAATATTCGCAACCAGATTGCCCCGGTGATGGTTATCTGTGGACCCCTGGGTATTGGAGCTATGCTTCTCAGGGTTACTACTGGGTGCCGGGAGTGTGGGCGCGGCCGCCTGAAACAGCTTTTCTTTGGACGCCGGGATACTGGGGATTTGTGGGCGGCAGTTATCGCTACCATTACGGTTATTGGGGTCCGCATATTGGCTTTTACGGTGGGATTAACTACGGATTCGGCTACGTTGGCGTTGGCTATCAGGGCGGTTACTGGAGCGGTGATCACTTCTTTTATAACCGCGCCGTGAACAACGTGACCATTACCGACGTTCACATCTACAACCGCACGGTGACGAACACGGTTATAAACAACGTCACCATCAACAACACGACGATCAACCGCGTCAGCTACAACGGTCCGGGAGGGGTTACTCGGCAGCCTCTGCCAACGGAAATCGCCGCGACGCGGGAGCAGCGCATCCCTCCAATGACTACGCAGATCCAAGTGCAGCGTACGGCAGCCCAGAACCGACAGCAGTTTGCCTCCGTCAATCACGGGCGTCCGGCTGTTTTTGTAGAGACGAAGCCGATCCCCGCGGGTAAACCGATCGCTCCAGCGATTCCTGCTCGGCCCGCTGCGGCCATGCGAGCGGTGGCACCGAACGCGCAGCCGAATCGCCCCCAACCGGCGCCCGCAAAACCTGCTGAGCCGACGAGGAAGGCGGTTGAGCCTGCACCGCCCGCAGCTAAATCGGCTGCGAGACCTGCTCCCGCTGCGCCTGAGGAACGACGCGCTCAACCGTCGGAACCAGCCGCGCATCCGCCCGCAGCTAAACCGGCTGCGAAACCCGCGCCTGCACCTGCGGGACGCCGAGCTGAACCGGCCGCGCAGCCACCCGCCGCGAAACGCGAGACACGGGAGCCGGCCAGCCCGTCCCCTGCTGAAAAGCCGGCACAACATCCGGCGCCAAAGGCGGAGCCCAAGCCTAAGCCGAACCCGAAGACCCCTCCTGAGAAGAAACAGCAAGGTGAAAAGCCGAAACCGGAGTGATGGGGTGTCGAGAGATCCTGGTCAATGGCGATGGCCTTAGTTGCCACGGGAATCTTCGCGAGCGCGGTTGGCGTGAAGATATTCATCCAGCCTGAGATGGATGTGTTTGTGACAAGTCCCGGACCCCGGCAACGATCCAAATCCGTGTTCCCGCTGGCAGATCACTACAGGCACGAAGCCGCGGCAAACCCAAGAAAGTCAGAGTCCCAATAGGTGGGTGGTGAAGCAGTTCGCCGTGGCGCAACCGCTTTCCGTAGCGGATTCTGAAGCGGTGCCCGTCTGTTTGATCTTCTATCTGCGGTATTCGACGCTAACCTACCTTGACACGGAGGAGGTCTGCGGTTCGAGCCCGCACGGGCTTACCATTTCTCTGCTAGACCCACTCTCCTGCGCGCATCACCGGATCGAGGCTGCCTGCAGCGCTTACGCCGTCGACGTCGATGCGATTCGATCCGATCATCCAGTCGACGTGAATCAGGCTTGTGTTTGCGCCTCGGGCGGCCAGCTCTGCCGGCTTCAGGCTGTCGCCGTTTTTCACACACGTGCTATACGCCTGTCCGAGGGCGATATGGCAGGCGGCGTTCTCGTCAAACAGCGTGTTCATGAAAAGCAGACCGCTTGATGCGATCGGCGACGAGTGTGGCACCAGAGCCACTTCGCCGAGCCGCCGCGCTCCTTCGTCCGTCTCGATCATGCGTTGCAGGACTTGCTCGCCACGCGCGGCGTGCGCCTCCGCAATCTTGCCGCCCTGGAAGCGCACGGAAATTCCTTCGATCAGCGTGCCCTGATGAGAGAGAGGCTTGGTGCTGGTTACGTGACCCTCCACGCGATCTTTGTGCGGCGTGGTGAAAATCTCTTCGGTGGGAATATTCGGAATGCAATAGTGTCCGTTCCTGGCTGTGGTGCCCCCTCCGAGCCACAGATGGTCGTCGGCGAGACCGACGCGAAGGTCGGTGCCCGGCCCGCGGAAATGCAGGGCTGCGTAACGCTTGGCGTTCATGCGCTCGGCGCGAGCGTGTAATGTGGTGTCATGCGCTTTCCACGCGGCCAGCGGGTCAGCCCGATCCGCGCGCGACGCGGCGAAGATGGCATCCCAGAGCCTTGCCAGCGCTTCACCTGGCGGCAGATCGGGAAACACGGCTGCGGCCCATCGAGGAGTCGCGTTGGCGACGATGGTCCAGTTGATCGCGTGGCCCGCAATCAGCTCCAGGGCCGGACGATACGCTTTGGAGGTCCCACGATTCGCGCGGCTGACATGTTCAGGATTCTCGGCCGACAGAAGCGAAGGGTCATTGCCGGCGATCGCCAGCCGGGCGGCGCCGCTCTGGTAAGCCTTGGCCATGCCTTCGTACAGCCATGAAGGGGCGGTGTCGAAGCTGGACTCCGCAGCATTGCGAAAACGAATCAGCGCCGACTGCTCGTCTGAAAACAAAGTGGTGACCAGGGACGCGCCCGCTTTGTAGGCGTGCTCGGTGATCAGCCGCGCGAGCGGCACCGCGTCGAGAGTGGCGGTGACGAGCAGTTCTTGTCCCGAACCTAGCCCGAGGCCGGCGCGGACCGCGATCTCGGCCAAACGATCAAGCTTTCGTGCGAATTCAGGCGTCTGCGGAAATGAATCCCGGGCGAATGCTGTGGTTGAGTTCATGCCTACCATTATCGCGCGAGCCTAGCTCGATTCAAAACGCAGGCGTTCGAGAGTGGTTCGGCTGATTCCCGTCAGTATCTTCGCAATGTCACATCCGAAACCCCTGAGGGCGCCGATTCGTTGCCAGCAGGACAACGAGTTAAAATAGCCGCATGGAAAGAAAGATCTTCTGGGCTAGCTTCTTCGTGCTCGGTCTCGTCTGCGATCTTTTCCTGCCTCTATGGTGGGCGCTTGTCGCCACGATCCCTGTTGCCGCATTCAGCTGGTGGCTTGCGTATCGCAGCGGCTGGTTTTGAGTCGTTGCTGATTCTTCGGGCGCGTTTCTTCGTCCTCGATTCGCATTCGACTTTTTCCTTTGCGCGACACATTATTTATTGACAGGGCGCGCATGTCCGGGTGTATGATTATGCAGTAGTATGCATAATCAAGCATGCCGGAGCGTATGGGCGTCCAGAAGCGGTTTCGACAGGGGCAGATTCTGAAGGTTCTCACGGGGCAGCCCGTGGCGAGCCAGGATGAACTGCGCCGCCAGCTCGGCCACCTCGGCGTGCGGGTGACGCAGGCGACGCTGTCGCGCGACTTGCGCGAGCTGCGCCTAGTGAAGACGTCCGCCGGCTACCGGCCGCTGGCTTCCGCCGCAGCCGAAGAAGCCTCGCCGATGCCCACGCTCGCGCGCGCCCTGAAGGATTTTCTGCTGGACCTGCGCCCGGCGCAAAACATGCTCATCCTGAAGACTCCGCCCAGCGGAGCGCAGCCTCTGGCGGCCGCCGTTGACGCCGAACATTGGAAGGAAGTCGCCGGCACGCTCGCGGGTGACGATACCGTCCTGGTGATCTGTTCTTCGCGCTCCGGCTGCAGCGCTGTGCAGAAACGCGTGGAGGAAATGCTCCGATGATCGACCCGTCAAGGGTCGCCGTCGTCGGGGTCACGGGCTACGCAGGGTACGAGCTGGCCCGGCTCCTGCTGCGGCACCCACACATCGAAAAACCGACCTTCTACCTCCGCGATGCGCACGCGAATGTGCACTGCCTCGCCGATCTTTTCCCGCAGCTGCGCGGCTGGGGCGATGCGCCCTGCAAACCGCTTTCCGTGGAAGCGATTGCGGCCAGCGGTGCCGAAGTAGCTTTCCTTTCGACTCCGCACGAGGCTTCGCTCGAGCTTGTCCCCGCGCTTCTGGCTGCGAATCCTTCGCTGCGGATCGTGGACCTGAGCGGCGCGTTCCGTTTTCGCCAGCCCGAAACCTTTTCGAAGTGGTACAAGCTCCCTGCGCCGGACGCCGACGCTTTGGCGCAAACCGTTTACGGCCTGCCGGAGCTTTATGCCGACAAACTGCCGAAAGCGCGCGTGGTCGGAAATCCGGGTTGCTATCCCACGTCCGTGATCCTGGGCCTGAAGCCGCTGATCGAAGCGGGCTGGATCAACATGGCGCGCGGCATCGTGGCCGATTGCAAGTCGGGAGTCACAGGCGCGGGCAAAGAGCCCAAGCGGGACACGCATTTCGTCGAAGTGAACGAAAATTTCCGAGCCTACAATCTCTTCACACACCGGCATACGCCCGAAGTCTCCGAACATCTGGATCTCGCGCCGGAAAATTTCGTGTTCACGACTCATCTGCTGCCGGTCGATCGCGGCATTCTTTCAACGCTCTACGTCTGGCTCGGTCCGGCGCGCAAGATGGATGAAATCGAAGCGCTTTACCGCAGATTCTACGCGGGGAAACCGATGGTTCGGGTGATGCCGGCGGGCCCACTGCCTGAGTTGCAGCACGTAACGCACACGAATTTCTGCGATATAGGGTTTGCGCTCGATCCTTCCGGCGAGCGTCTGGTGGTCGTTTCGTGCCTCGACAATCTCGGCAAGGGTGCGGCAGGGCAGGCGGTACAAAATCTCAATGGGATGCGCGGTTATCCCGAAACGGCGGGTTTGCTATGAGGATGGTGATCAAGATTGCCGGTGCATTGCTTGAGCGCGATGAAGACGTGCAAGTTCTGGCGCGCCAGATCACTGAGCTCGCGCGCGCCGGCCATGAGCTGCTGGTCGTTCACGGCGGCGGCCGGATTTTTACGGCGACGCTCGCGCGCATGGGCATCGAGAGCCGCTTCCTCAACGGACTGCGTGTCACCGATCGCGAGACGCGCGACGTGGCCGTGATGGTGTTCGCCGGGCTGCTGAATAAAAGGCTCGCCGGCGCGATCTCCCTGGCCGGCCAACCGGCCGTCGGGATCAGCGCGGCGGACGCGGCCTGCTTTCTGGCCGAACCGATGCAGGTCGAAGACCGCGAAGGAAGCCTTGGATTTGTCGGCTACCTCACGGAAGTGAACGTCGACTTTCTGCGCTCGCTTTGGCGCGAAGGGATTGTTCCCGTGGCTTCGTGCCTCGGCCTGGGCGCCGATGGCGAGCTTTACAACATCAATGCCGACCACATGGCCGCCGCCGCTGCGGAGTTCATCCAGGCCGAGCGGTTGATCTTCCTCACTGACGTCGCCGGCGTGCTCGACGGCGAAAAAGTGGTCAACGTGCTTAAGGGTACCGATATCGAGGACCTGATTCGCCTGCACAAAGTTTCTGGCGGCATGATCCTCAAGCTCGAAGCGGCAAAACGCGCGTTGGCAGGCGGCGTGACCGAAGTGCGCATCGTCGGCGGATCCAAGCCACGCGCGCTGCTGACAGCCGCCAGCACGGGCCGCGGCGCCGGAACCCGGGTCCTGCCCGTAATTCGTGTGAATGCCAAAGCCGCACATGGAGCCGCGCAATAGCCATGCCTAAGAAAAGGAAAAAATCGCCGGCCCAGCGCGTTTCGCCCGCGAAAATCCGCGCCGACGAAGCGCGCTACATGATGAAGACGTACCGGCGGCCGCCGGAAGTGTTCACGCATGGGCGCGGCTGCCGTCTGTACGATTCAAGCGGACGGGAATACCTCGATTTCCTGGCGGGAATCGCGGTCAACGCGACCGGCTACGCGCATCCGCGGATGGTCCGCGTGATTCGCCGCGAAGCCGGGCGCGCCACGCATGTCTCAAATCTGTTCCACAACCCATATCAGGCGCCGCTGGCGCGCAAGCTGGCGCAGTGGTCCGGCCTCAATCGCGTGTTTTTCGCCAATAGCGGCAGCGAAGCGATCGAAGGCGCGCTGAAGCTCGCGCGCGCCTTCGCGCACGCAAAAGCCAATGCCGGCGCGCGGCTGAAAACCCGCTTCCTGGCGCTGGAGGGTTCGTTTCACGGACGCACCATGGGCGCGCTTTCGATCACGTCCACGGCCAAGTATCGCGCGCCGTTTGAGCCGCTGATTCCGGGCGTCGAATTCGTGCGCTTCAACGATGTCGCGGACCTGGACGCCAAGTTCGATGACACCGTCTGCGCCGTGATTGTCGAACCGATTCAGGGCGAAGGTGGCGTGAACCTGGTCAGTGAAGAATTTTGGAGCCGCGCTCGTGCGCTGACCCTGGATCATGGCGCTGCGTTGATCGCCGATGAAATTCAGTGCGGTCTCGGGCGGACCGGCCGGCGCTTCGGCTACCAGAAATTCGCCGCCGTACCCGATATCGTCACGGTCGCCAAGCCCCTTGCCGGCGGCCTGCCGCTCGGAGCGTTTATCGCCAACGAAGAATTCGCGTCGGCTTTCACACCCGGCCTCCATGGCTCGACATTCGGCGGCGGTCCATTAGTCTGTGCCGTGGCGCTCGAATTCCTCACGATCGTCGAGGACGAAAATCTCCTCGACCATGTTCGCGCCCGCGGAGCCGAGTTGCGCATGGGGCTGGAAGTGCTCGCGCATCGCTTCGATTTCATCCGCGAAATTCGGGGCGAAGGGCTGATCATCGGCATCGATCTTGCAATCGATGGCGCTCCGTTTGTTGCTGAGGCCCTGCGCCAGGGCCTGTTGATTAATTGCACCCACGACCACATCATCCGGCTGCTCCCGCCGTTCATCATCAAGCAGCGGGACGGGGCCGAATTCCTGCACAAATTTGAAATGGTTTTGACGCGCGTCTCGAAAGCTGCTGCGAAATCCGCTGCCGCGACCCCCGCCGCCGTGAAATCGGAATCCACATCGCAGCCGCTCGCTCTGCAGTGGCTAGATAGGGATCAACATGACTGCCACCGCAACCACACTTTCACTAAAACGGGACCTCCTGACCGGCACCGAGTGGAGCCCCGCGCAGCTCCGTGAATTCTTCCGCCTGTCGGGGGAGATGAAAGCACATCCTGCGAGCTACAAGACCGCGCTGGCCGGCAGCATGTTCGTGATGATCTTCGAGAAGCCTTCGCTGCGCACGCGCGTGACGTTCGAAACGGGTATTGCGTCCATGGGAGGCTCGTCGACTTTTCTCGACCACACCGGGGCGAAGCTCAGCGAGCGCGAGCCGGTCCGCGATATCGCCCGCAACCTCGAGCGCTGGGTGCAGGGAATCGTCGCGAGAGTCTTCGCCCAGGAAACGCTGGATGAACTCGCAGCGAACGCGAATGTTCCGGTGATTAATGCCCTCTCCGACCGATTTCATCCCTGCCAGGCGCTGGCAGATTTCTTCACTCTCGAGGAGCGTTTCGGCAACTTGCGCGGCCTGAAATTCGCCTACGTGGGCGACGGCAACAACATGGCCCATTCGCTGATGACCATCGGCGCGCGCGCCGGTGCGCACGTCCGCATCGCCACGCCGGCCGGCTACGAGCCTGACCCGCAGATCGTGGCCGAATCGAAGCGCGTCGCCAAGGAAACGCGCGGCAAAATCGAGGTCCTGCGCTCGCCCGAAGACGCCGTCACGGGCGCACAGGCGGTCTATACGGATGTCTGGGCCAGCATGGGCCAGGAAGGAGAATCCGCCGTGCGCGAAAAGGTGTTCGCCCCGTATCAAGTGGACGAAAAACTCTTTGCCCTGGCCGCACCCGAAGCAGTTTTCATGCATTGCCTGCCTGCGCACCGCGGTCTGGAGGTTTCCGCGGGCGTCATCGATTCCCCCCGTTCGATCATTTACGAGCAGGCGGAAAATCGCCTGCACGTCCAAAAAGCCGTGCTCCACACGCTGCTTACCTAAGGAGAGTCCGTTGCCGAAGAAAGTGGTACTGGCGTATTCCGGAGGTCTCGATACCTCCATCATTATTCCGTGGCTGAAGGAGACCTACGGCGGTTGCGAGGTCATCGCCATGATCGGCGATCTGGGCCAGCAGGAAGATCTCGATGCCGCCTATAAGAAGGCGCTGGCGACTGGAGCAAGCGCGGCCTACATCGAGGACCTGCGCGAGGAATTCATCACCGGCTACATCTGGCCTACCCTGCGCGCCGGAGCGGTCTACGAACACAAATACTTGCTAGGCACTTCCTTCGCACGGCCGTTGCTCGCGAAACGGCAGGTCGAGATCGCGAAAAAGGTCGGTGCCGACGCGCTCGCCCACGGCTGCACGGGCAAGGGCAACGACCAGGTCCGCTTCGAGCTGGCCGCGAAAGCGCTTGCGCCCGGGCTGCAAATCATCGCACCCTGGCGCGAATGGAAGATCAACTCGCGCGAAGACGCCATCGAATACGCGCGTTCGCACAACATTCCCATCGATCAGACGAAAAGAGACATCTACAGCCGCGACCGTAACATCTGGCACCTGAGTCACGAAGGCGGCTTCCTGGAAGATCCCGCAAACGCACCCGAAGAGGCCATGTGGAAGTGGATCGTTTCGCCCGCCAAGGCGCCCGATCAGCCCACGACCGTTGAAATCGGCTTCGAATCCGGCAATCCCGTCTCCGTGAACGGGCAGAAGCTCGCGCCACTGGCGCTGCTCGACAAATTGAACGAAATCGCCGCCGCAAGCGGTGTCGGCCGCATGGACATTGTCGAAAACCGCCTGGTGGGCATGAAATCCCGCGGCGCGTACGAAACTCCCGGGGGCACCCTGCTGGTCACCGCGCATCGCGAGCTTGAATCGCTGTGCCTTGACCGCGAAACGCTGCACTACCAGCAAATTTTGGCGCTGCGCTACGCCGAGATGGTCTACTACGGCATGTGGTTCACGCCGCTCCGCGAGGCACTGGACGCATTCTTCTCCAAATCGCAGGAGCGCGTCACCGGTTCGGTCGGCCTTTCGCTCTTCAAGGGCAACTGCAACGCCACCTCGCGCAAGTCGCCCTATTCGCTCTATCGCGCCGGCCTCGCCAGCTTCAGCATGACCGGCTACAACCCGAAGGACGCCGAGGGCTTCATCAACCTTTTCGCCCTGCCTATCACGGTTCCGCTCGAGGCTGCGGTGAGATGAGCGCCGGCGACGGCCCGAAAATGTGGGGCGGCCGATTCGGCCGTGCCCCCGACGCATCGTTTTACGAATTCGAACGCTCCTGGCATTTCGACCGACGCATGCTGCCGCAGGAGCTTGCCCTCGATCGCGCCTGGGCTCGCGCCATCGCTGCCGCCGGGATTCTGACGGACGACGAGGCGCACCGCATCGTCGCCGCGCTTGACGAAATCGAAGCCCGCGCCAAAACCGACTCGGCGTGGCTCGACGCTTCGACCGCCGAAGACGTGCACCATTTCGCCGAATCCGCGCTGATTGAAAGGCTGGGCCCGCTCGGCGCTAAGCTTCACACCGGCCGCAGCCGCAACGAAATGGTCGCGACCGAGTTGCGCATGTACGTGAAGGTTGCCGTAGGCGATCTGCGTGCCACCCTTGGTTCTCTCACTCGCGCCGTCGCTACGCACGCGAAGCAGAATCTGGGCATCCCCATGCCCGGCATGACCCACATGCAGCACGCGCAGCCGCTGCTGCTCTCGCACTGGCTTTTGGCCCACGGCGAAGCCTTCTACCGCGATGCCGGCCGACTCGCCGCAGCCGCCGTCAGCGCGGATGTGTGCGCGCTTGGCTCCGGCGCGCTCGCCGGCTCTGCCTTTCCGATCGACCGCAAAGCGCTCGCGAACGATCTGGGCTTTTCGCGCATCTCCGCGAACAGCCTGGACGCCGTCAGCGACCGTGATTTCGCCATTGAATTCCTTTCCGCGCTCTCGACGGTCGCGATGCACCTCTCCCGCCTGAGCGAGGACATGATTCTGTTCGCCTCCACCGAATTCGGCTTCGTCGAGCTACCCGATGAATATTCGACCGGAAGCAGCCTGATGCCGCAGAAGAAAAATCCAGACTCATGGGAGCTGATCCGCGGCAAGACCGGACGCATCTACGGCGCCCTGTTCGCGCTGTTCACGACGATGAAGGGCCTGCCCTCGAGCTATCAGCGCGACTTGCAGGAGGACAAAGAGCCCCTCTTCGCTGCGTGCGACCAGGCGCTCGCCATGGTGAAAATCGCGGCCGCCGCGCTCGCCGCCACCAAATTTCGCGAAGCGCGCCTTCGCGAGGCGTCTCAGAATCCGGCGCTCGTCGCCACCGAGGTCGCCGACTACCTCGTCGCACAGGGCATCCCGTTTCGGGATGCGCACGAAATCGTCGGCAAAGTCCTCCGCGCGTGCGAACAGGAAGGGAAATCAATCCGCGAAATGCCGCTCGATAAACTGGCGGAATTTTCACCCGCATTCGGCCGCGATCTTTCCACTGTGCTTACGCTTGAATCCGCACTGGCCCGCCGTGGCGTCGCCGGCGGCACGGCCCTTGGTGCCGTCCGCGCCGCGCTTGAAGATTTCAGCGCACGGGTAGCCGCACTCGAGGCCAAGCCGTGAATCCGCACCTTTCCGGTTCGGACATTCCCGCCGGATTCACCTTCGCGGCCACCCACTGCGGTATCAAGCGCTCGCGCCTCGATCTTGGCATTCTGATCAGCGATACGCCGGCAACGACCGCGGCCATGTTCACCACGAATCAGATCGTTGCCGCGCCCGTGATCGCGTCGCGCGAGCATCTGCGCAAATCGCACGGCCGAATGCGCGGCATCATCGTCAATTCTGGCAACGCGAACTGCTGTACGAAACAGGACGGCTATCCAGCCTCGATCGCGACGGCCGAAAAGCTCGCAGTCGAGCTCGGAGGTATCGATCCATCCCAGGTAATCGTCTGCTCCACCGGCGTGATCGGCGCACCGCTGCGCGTGGAAAAGATTCTCGCTGCGATCCCGCATATCGCGCTAGCCCGCAGCGCGGAGCCCGGCGCGTATGAAGAGTTCGCGCGCTCGATCATGACAACCGATACGCGCCCCAAATGGGCCGCCGCGAAATGCCGCGTAGGCGGAAAGCAGGTGCGCCTGCTCGGCTGCGCAAAAGGCTCGGGCATGATCGAGCCGCACATGGCCACCATGCTCGCGTTCATCGCCACGGACGCCGCCATTTCGCAGCCGCTGCTTAACCGCGCCCTGCGGGCCTGCGTGGGCCGCACCTTCAATTCAATCACCGTCGATGGCGACACATCGACGAACGACACCGTCGCGGTCCTCGCCAATGGCCACGCCGGCGCCCGCGAAATCCGCGGCTCATCCGGCCCGGACTACAAGGCGTTCGTCGGCGCGCTGGAAAGTGTCTGCACGTCGCTTGCGCTCGCGATCGTCGACGATGGCGAAGGTGCACAGCGCACCATCGAAATCGAAGTTCGCGGGGCCGCATCGGAAAACGCCGCTCGCCAGATCGCCAAGACCATCGCCAATTCGCCGCTGGTGAAGACGGCCTTCGCCGGTGCCGATCCCAACTGGGGCCGTATCCTCGCCGCTGCCGGCCGCTCCGGGGTGAAATTCGATCCCAGCCGCGTCAATATCTCAATCGCCGGCGCCACCGTCTGCCGCCGCGGTTGCGAGCATCCCTTCGACGAGCGCGCCGTTCACCAGAAAATGCTCGCAAAACATGTCCCCGTCCGCGTGGACCTGCACGCCGGCAGCGCCTCCGCCCGCGTGTGGACGTGCGACTTCACCATCGAGTACGTCCACATCAATTCCAGCTACCGCACTTAGCGCCACCCGCGCGCCCCGACCTGCCCACATCTTGAGCCCCGGCGGTTTTGCCGGGCACCACGGTTGACTGTGCGCCCCTGTTGCGAGCAAGATGTGCCTGTCGCTGGGGTGCTCGCTTCCGTCCGAGGGGAATAGTCGCGCCGATGGACGCCCGTGGACCGAGATCCTGCCTCTTCAGCCTAGCTGTAAGCGTCCGCTCGCATGCGGGCGCCGGGGGGAGATGAACGTGAAGAAATTGTACGTGGGCAATCTGTCGTTCAAGGCTACCGAAGAGGATGTGCAGGGACTTTTTACGGAGACAGGCGTGCAACCGGATTCACTCACTCTCCTTCGCGATCGCTTTACCGGGCAGCCGCGCGGTTTTGGATTCGCGGAGATCAAGGACGACGCCGAAGCTGAAAAAGTAATCGCCGCGCTCAACGGTCGGGAGTTTATGGGCCGCGCGCTGGTGGTCAACGAAGCGCGTCCACAGCGGGAAGGCGGAGGCGGTGGTGGCGGGCGCGGCGGCCATGGCGGCGGTGGCGGTGCAGGACGCGGAGGCCACGGCGGTGGCGGCGGGCGGGGCGGTCACGGCGGCGGAGGACGCGATCGCGGCGGCTACGGGCGCGACAGGTAGGGATCAATTCCGACTCCGACGAACGTCACGTTGCCTACGGGCCTCACAGGGGATGGCTGTCCGATATGTTCGCCATGGCGGCCGCCACTGTAGTCACCCCATTTCAGGTGCGGTAGCTGGCTTCGGCCCCCGGCTGACGAAGCGTGCTCCCTCAGCGCCTGGCGTCACGCCAGGGCCACGCGACTACGATCCACAGGCACAACCGCCTGCGGCTCGCTCGCCTCGACGCGCCCGCCTGCGAAAACAAACTTTTCCAGCGTCGCGCCGCGGGCCCCCTTTATCACCAGCCCTGGAACATCCAGATTCGCCTCGGCGCGATCCAGCTCCTGGGGACTTGCGCTCAGCTCCGGTGAACGCGGCATAAAGACCGGGCAGCAATCGTGAAACGGCTCGGACGAAATCTCATACGTGCCGATTTTTTTCGCGGTCGCCAGGATGTCCACTTTGTCAGTGCCGATCAGCGGACGGAACACCGGCATCCGCGCCACAGCGTCGACCGCCGCCAGGTTCCGCAGCGTTTGCGACGCTACCTGAGCCAGACTGTCTCCGGTCAGCAGCGCCAGGGAGCGCTCCCTCCGCGCGAAGGCCTCTGCAATCCGCAGCATCATCCGCCGGTAGAGCAGAATCCGCACGCCTTCCGGCGCGGCCCGCACGATTTCGCGCTGGATCGCCTCAAACGGCACGCGGTAGAGCTTTGCCCGAAACTGATACGGCGTCAGCGCCCGCGCCAGTCCGCTCGCAATATGCAGCGACGATTCACCCGGCCGTGCCCCCGCCCCGTAAAAATGCACGAAACTCAGATGCGCTCCGCGCTTCATCATCTGGTACGCCGCTACCGCGGAATCGAATCCGCCCGATAGCAGGCATGTTATCCGGCCCGCGGTGTTCGCCGGCAGGCCGCCGATGCCCGGAATCTTTCGCGCGTATACCAACAGCGGTCCCGGCGTGACCTCGATGTGGCAGGTCACGGCGGGATCCTTCAGCTGCACGCGTCGATCGCGCCCGGCCGCACGGAACCGGTCGAGGAGAAACCGCCCCACGATTTTCTCGATTTCCATCGACGTGCGCGGAAACGATTTGTCGCTCCGCTTGGCCCGCACGGCGAATGACTTAAATTCCAGCGCGTCGATCTCGTCCCAAGCCGCGGCGCACAAGTCCTCCATCGTGCGCGCGACCGGACGCGCAACGGCGTAGTAAGCCACTCCCGGAATGCGCTCCAGCCGCTTTACGGCTTCCTCGAGCGGCGCTCCGTCGCCCAGACGCACGATGTAGCGGTCGCCTGGCTGCTCAATGCGCTCGACCGGGATTCCCTGTAGGCTCTGCCGCAGCGCGGTGTGCAGCTTTCCCAGAAAGAAACGGCGGTTTCCACCTTTGAGCCACAGTTCGTGATAGTGAACGACGATGACGGGATTACTCATGCTGTTTTCTCGCGATTCAAACAAGCGCGTAACAACGGGCCCATACCCTGCCGAAATTATAGCAGCGGCAGCCGATAGCGTGTAGCCAGGCAGCGCCTCGGCACCCGTTTTTTACAGCCTTGGTCCCGGTGATGCCTAAAATGCACTAACCGAATGGACAAGGGCCCCATGGAATTGCGACTTTCGAAGGCGGGCGGGGTTAGGATTTGACACGCTCCTGCGCGGCCGGGAATTTGGACTGTGGCGCTAAAAGTCGCTATCGAAAAGCGCTCATGCCGCATCCAATCAGGTGCCATCGAGCGTACTGAGGAAGAGAGGCTGCGATGTGGAACCGTCGGGATTGGGATGATTTCTTCGATATTGTGACGAAGCGCTCGCGCATGCAGCGCCCGCCGCGCCCGCTCGATCGTTCGCAACGCAACCGCCTCGTGCCTGTCGAAGGCTACAGCCTCGCCGAGCTCGATGATGCCGGCCTGAGTATCGAACAAGCCGAAACCCTTGGTCTGCCCGTCGACGCCGGCCGCATCGGGTCCTATGGCCCCAACATCACCACCCTGCGCGAATACTTCCGCGCTACCCGCACTCGCCTCTAGTCGCGCCGGTCTCCCGCCGGCGTCTTTCTGACCATCGATCTCCGCACCCATTGGGGGGGCCGCTCCGCCCCGATGTTGCTTCCGCAGCAGCGCTCGGCGTGATGGGATCCACGAAGCCTCGAACCCCGTTCGCAAATCGTCTATCGATCGAATAAGCTTTTCGGCGGCGAAGATTTCGCACCGATTTCCCGTTGCGGCTCGTTGCGCAAACTCGTAGTTTAGACACTCATGTCTTGCTGAAGGACGGTCCCGTGCGTAAGAAGATTCGCGTCGTGCAATTCGGCGTCGGCCCCATCGGCGCCTCGATCCTCCGCCTGATGCGGCAGAAACATTCGCTCGAAATCGTCGGCGCCATCGACAAGGACCCCGCGAAAGCCGGCCGCGACATCGGCGAAATCGCCGGAGCCAGGGACGCGCCTTGGGGCATCGCCGTCTCCCCCGCGGCTGCAAGCGTCCTCGCCAAGCCCGTCGACGTCGTCGTGCACACCACGTCCTCGTATCTGCCCGATGTGACCGAGGAGTTGATTGAATGCATCTCCGCGGGCAGCTGCGTGGTTTCCACCTGCGAGGAGCTTGCATACCCGTTTCGAAAGTATCCCGAACTTTCGGCGAAACTCGATGCGGCCGCGAAACAGGAAGGCGTCGCCATCGTCGGCACGGGCGTAAATCCAGGCTTTGTGATGGACAAGCTGCTGCTGGTGCTTTCCGCGGCGGCGCAGCGTGTCGATTTCGCCAAAGCCACGCGCATCGTCGACGCCTCCAAGCGCCGTTTCCCGCTTCAGAAGAAAATCGGCGCGGGCATGGCGCCCGACGAATTCCGCGCACGCGTCGCCTCCGGCATCATCAAGCATCACGGCTTGCCGGAATCGATCGCCCTGGTTGCCGACGGCCTGGGCTTCGCGCTCGACGAAATCACCGAAACGATCGAGCCTGTGATTGCCACGGAAACGGTGAAAACGGAATTTCTCGAAGTCTCTCCCGGACAAGTCGCCGGAGTACATCAAATCGCTCGCGGAATCTGGGAAGGCGAGGACAAAATCTTCATGGAGCTTCAAATGTACGTGGGAGCGAAGCAGCCGGCCGACACCGTCGAAGTGCGCGGCGAGCCGAACCTAACGATGACGATTCCCGGCGGCACGCCTGGTGATATCGCCACTGCCTCCGTAGCCGTCAACGCAATTCCCGCGATTCTCGCCGCTCCCGCGGGCCTGCGCACAGTCCGCGACCTGGCCCTGAAGATCCTCCCGCCGAATGTCGCTTTGTAAGCACGGGGAAGCGGACAGATTGAACGGGCAGGTCAACAACGATGGGAGAAGTGCTGTGTGTCATACCGTTCCCGACGACACAAAGCGCACAATCTAGGAACAGCTTTTGACGCTGTTCTCAACCGCAGCGAATCGGAGCGACACTCACAAAATTCTAGGCCGCCGCCGGCAAGCTATGCGCAACCGGCGGGGCACTGAGCACCGGGGGCGGAGGCAAAACCGCTGGCTTTGTATTTGGCTTGGTGGCAGCACCCGCCGCAGCAGAGGTCGACGCCATCGCCGGCCGCGCCTTCAGCATGAATTTCACTCCGCGCTTGGCGTTCTCGTCGACGGACTTTTGCACATCGACCTGATCGAGTGCGATCTGGCTCTCGCCGCCATATTTCACGGTGTAGTGAAATTGCCCGCCGTCAAGCCAGTAGTCATTCGCCACTAGCATCGTTCCGTCCTTCAGATACACCAAAACGGTCGGCGCCGAAATGGCCACATTGGCCGTGACCGGATTGTTGTCCTCGGACTCAACCGCCAAAGGCGTGCCCGGCTCGGCGTTCGTATACCCGTTGTTCGAGTACGGGCCATATGTCGAGTCGTTGTCGTTTTCAGGCGCAGCCGCCGGGGCGTTGTACGGGCCACCGTATGGCGGGTCATACGGACCATTGTCGTAAGAGGGATAGGAACCGGGCCAATCCCAATAAGGCGAGTAGGCGTAGGGCGGATACCAAGCGTAGCTCGGTCCCCACCACGGGTTCCACCATCCGCCCCATCCGAAGCCTAGACCCCAGCCAAGGCCGAAGCCCCAGCCCAAGCCCCATCCGAAACCGCAGCCCCAGCATCCGCCGCGCCAGCCAAAGCCTCCGAACCCACCACGCCAGCCATTCCCACCGAATCCGCCCCGATCAAATCCATATCCACCGCCGCGCGAGAACGTGGCATTTCCGAACGCGCCGCCTCCATTGAAGCGCGACCCGAGCGAAGTGCCCGTGCCGCCGCGTCCGGCGAACGTCGATCCCGTCGAACCGAGTCCGCGCGAACTCGACGCGAAGCTCCGCGTATTCGAACCGCTGATGCCGCGCGAAGTCGAGCCGCCGGCGAACGATCGCGAGGTCGAACTAAATCCATGCGATGTGGAGCTTCCTCCGAAACGCGATGAGCCGACTGCGTTGCCTGCCCCACTGCGGCCGCCGCCAAACGAGTGCCACGCGCCGTCGGCACGCGCCGAGTTCGTCGCGCTACCGCGCGAACCGCCAAAACTCTGGGCTCCGCGGCTGCCCCCCGACGCTGCTCCCGAGTGCGCGCTGCCGCTGCCGAAGGAATGCCAATTGCCATCCGCAATCGCCGCGTGTGCACTGCTCGAGCGTCCCGCGCCGCTGCTTCCAAATCCGCGCCCCGCGCCGCCGACCCGCGCGTTGGACGATGAGCCACCTCTTGCGCCGCCGAACGACCCGCCGCGCGACC
>CAZLWY010000057.1:0-2712 GCA_964563425.1 uncultured Acidobacteriaceae bacterium
GAATTTGCAAATGTTCTTCCGTCTGCGGCATCCAGCCATCATCGGCCGCCACCACCAGCAGCGCCAGATCGATCGAGCCGACGCCGGCGACCATATTCTTCACGAAATCCTCGTGGCCGGGCACGTCCACGATGCCCAGAATGATTGGCGCCGCTGCGCCGGCCGGATCGCGCAGCTCCAGATGCGCGAAACCGAGATCGATGGTGATGCCGCGCAACTTTTCTTCCGGCAGGCGGTCGGGATCGGTTCCCGTCAGCGCTTTGATCAGCGCGCTCTTGCCGTGGTCGACGTGGCCGGCGGTGGCGAGAATGAAATGGCGGGGTCCGGGCATGCGAGGTCTCTATGGCTGAATGCACACAGCGCGAATCGCGGCAATCAGCTCGTGGTCCTGATGCCGAAAAACCGTACGCAGGTCAAGTCTCACCGCGCCGCGAGCGACGTAGCCGATCACCGGGATCGGCAGATCGCGCAGGCGGGCGGCAAGTTCCTTGGGCGGCAGCGCACGGTGAATCAGATCGAGGGTGACGGAATCGATCGCCGAGTGAGGCAGGGTGCCGCCGCCGACCTGCGCCTGGGCGGTGCCGATCGTAGCGCGCACGGGCAAGCCTTCGATGCCGTCGAGAATGTTTTCGGCTCGTTCCTTCAACTCTACGATCGTGGCACGGAGCATCTCGATCACCGGGATGCGCGTTTCGCCGCGCATATAGATGTCTGCGGTGGCCTCCAGTCCTGCAAGGATCAGCTTGTCG
Organism: uncultured Acidobacteriaceae bacterium; assembly: GCA_964563425.1. Taxonomy (GTDB): domain Bacteria; phylum Acidobacteriota; class Terriglobia; order Acidiferrales; family UBA7541; genus Palsa-295. The sequence goes on from CAZLWY010000057.1 coordinate 750, forward strand.
CAGCGCAGCGCGCGGAAAAATGGATCTCGCTTCAGGGCGTCGACCAGCTTCGCTTTGCCGGCGATAATTCCAGCTTGAGGGCCGCCCAGCAGCTTGTCTCCGCTGAAGCAGACGAGATCGACGCCGCGGCGAATCACCTCGGCCGGCGTCGGCTCATGCTCGAGGCCGGCGGTGGTCGCGGTTTCGATCATCGCCCCGCTACCGAGGTCTTCCACGAAAGGCACGCGCTTTTCGCGGGCCAGCTCGGAGATTTCTTCAGGCGTCGGTGACTCGACAAATCCCCCCATGAAAAAATTGCTGCGATGTACTTTCAGGATCATGGCGGTCTCGCGGCGGATGGCACGGGCGTAGTCGCGCAGCGTGGTTTTGTTGGTCGTGCCCACTTCGTGCAGGCGGGCGCCACTGGTTTCGAGAATGTCGGGAATGCGGAAGCCGCCGCCGATCTGAACCAGTTCGCCGCGCGAGATGATCACTTCGTTTTTCGGACGCGCGGAGGTTGCGCCGCTCGCACCGCTCGCGCAGAAATGGCGCAGGATCAGCACCAGCGCGGCTGCATTGTTATTCACCACGGTGGCGGCCTCGGCGCCGCAAAGCTGGGCGAGACTCTGTTCCAAATAGGCGGCCCGGCCACCGCGCTTGCCCCCCGCGAGGCCGTATTCCAGGTTGTTGTAGTTCGCGCCGATCCGCGAGATCGCTTCGATCACCGGCTCGGCCAGGGGAGCGCGTCCGAAATTCGTATGGATCACGATTCCCGTGCCGTTGATGAGCGGGCGGATGCGCGAGGAGCTTAGATCGCGCAGCGCGGCGCGAATCGTGGCGACAACCGCGTCAAATCCTGGAATGGATTTCTGCTTGCGCAGCGCCGCGAGTTCGCGACGCACCGCCTCGACAACCATCGGGCGCGGCAATGCCGCGTCGCCGAGCGCCTGCAGGACTTTTTCGACAGCGGGAATCGCGCGCAGCTGGGACTGCTTCATGCAAGGACCCGTATGCGGGGCTTCGTCGCGCGCACGATGCTACCGATTACAGCCGCGCAGAGCGTTTTTGCCCGTTCGAGCTGCCGCATCACGGCCTTCTCGTTTTTTCGCGGGACGCAGAGAAGCAGCCCGCCGCTGGTTTGAGCGTCCGTGAGGAATGTTTTCTGCACCGGCCCCGCTTCGCCCCAGTCCGTAAATTCATTTGCGTAAGCGAGATTGTCGCGGCTGCCGCCCGGGATCGATCCGGCGGCGATCAGATCGAACACTTCGCTCGCAATCGCCGGCACGCTCGCGGCTTTGATTTCGGCGCCCACTTTACTCGACGCGCACATCGCACCCAAATGGCTCACGAGGCCGAAACCGGTGATATCGACAGCCGCGCGCACCAACCCGCGTTCGGCCACCTCCGCGCCTACGGTGTTGAGATGTGTCATCGACTCGATCGCCTTGCGCTCAAGCTCCGGCGTGGTGAGGCCGCGCTTGATGCCCGTGGTGATAATTCCGGTGCCGATCGGTTTCGTGAGCACCAGCAGGTCGCCGGGCCGCGCGTGCGAGTTCGTCAGCATTTTACGCGGCGAAACCATGCCGGTGATCGCATAGCCGAAGACCGGCTCGGGAATCTTGATGGTGTGCCCGCCAATCAGCACGCATTTCGCTTCCCGAATTTTCTCCGCTCCGCCGCGCACAATTTGATTCACCATTTCGAGTGGTAGCAGATCCGCGGGGATGCCCACCAGGTTCAGCGCGGTCAGCGGCCGGCCGCCCATGGCGTAGACGTCTGACAGCGCATTCGTCGCGGCAATCTGCCCGTACCAGTAAGGATCGTCCACAATCGGCGTAAAAAAATCAGTGGTCTGCACCAGTGCGCGTTTGGAATCCAGACGATAGACGCCGGCATCGTCCCCGGTCTCGGTGCCAACGAGCACATTGCGATCCTTTAGCACCGGAACCTGGCGCAACACTTCCGTGAGCGACTGCCGGCTGAG
>CAZLWY010000058.1:0-7547 GCA_964563425.1 uncultured Acidobacteriaceae bacterium
TGCGGGGCTGGCGCCCCATTTCGGCCGCTCTTCACTTGCCCCGATCCGTCCTTCTCTGTTCCGGGGCCGGAAGACTTCCCTTTCACCACCGTGCCCGAAGGCATCGATACAACCGCAAGAGTATAGGCACAACAACAAAACTTGTCAACCCGATACCTCAGTGGAAATCGGAGCGCAAAGCCTTTCACCCCTAAGACATCCTGCCGATCCAGAGAGCCGTCAAATCCACGCCCCAGCGCCCGAGCGTAGCGAGAAACGGAGGGCTTGAAAGGTGCGTCGAACTGGAAAGCCACCTCGCAAAGCTCGATTTTCCTTGGGACTGGCTGCGCCCACGTTGGCGCCTATTCTTCGTATCTCCAACAAAAAGAACCTATTACAGAATACTACCGTCTCCATCTTAATGGTTCTAGTACCATAGAGTCATTTGTCCCCTCCGCCTTGCCGCTCAGCCCCCCGTTGCCAACCTCTCAACTCCGTCCCCATCGTCGCTTTACCGTCGATAACATCCAACCTACACTTCCGGGGTGCGGGCCTTCGCCTCGGAGAAAAAATGACTCGTTTTCTGGCCGTCCTGCTCTGCCTGCTCGGCGTTCCCGAGGCTTCGCTCGCCCAAGCCCCAGTTCCCACCAAAACCCCCACGCCGAACCGCGGCGCGCGCGCACCGGGGGCGGCGCAAAAAGATTCTCCCGATTCTTCCAAGGAACCGTTCGTCATCGAACGCTACGACACCAGCGTGCGATTTGAAAGTGATGGCCGGGCCGAGCAGAAACTCACGGTCGAAGCCCTCGTGCAAAGTGATGTCGGCGCACAGCAGTTGCACGAACTGGCCTTCCGTTACGTTTCGCCGAATCAGAAGATCCAGATCTATTTTGTGCGCGTCCGGAAAGCCGATCACTCCGTCGTGAACGGATCGCTCGGCGACGTCAAAGACGTGCAGCCTGTTCCTGAATCCGCCTTTTCCAATCTCAAGGAAGAACACATCGCCGTGCCGCCGCTTTCCGTCGGCGACACGCTCGAGTACCAGATCGGAACGCGCATCGTCACTCCGTTCGCTCCCGGGGAATTCTGGTTCGTGCACAATTTCGTCAGCGGTCCCCTGGTTCGACGCGAAGTTCTCCAGATCGACCTTCCCGCCGAGCGCAAGGTGGTCCTGAAATCCACTCCCCTGGCGCCCTTCAAGACCTGGACGCAGAACGGCCGCACCCTGCACCTCTGGGAACGCACGAACGCCGCCGCATCGAGCGCTTCATCGAAGGATCAAGCCGAGCAGGAGAAGGCGAAAGCTCCGGACGTGCAGCTGACCAGTTTTTCCGATTGGAGCGCGCTCGCCGCGTGGTACGCCAGGGTCCAACAAGGCCGCTCCGAGCCAACCGCCGACATTCGCGCGAAGGTCGACGAACTAACGCAGGATACATCCGATCCGCTGAAAAAAATGCAGGCGCTCTACGACTTTGTCTCGACCCGCATCCGGACGATCGATATCCCGATGGGCCAGGCAGGCTGGCAGCCACACTCTGCGAGCGAAGTGCTCGCGAACAAATATGGCGACTCCGCCGACAAGAACGTCCTGCTCGCGGCGATGCTCCAAGCCGCAGGCAGCACCCCCGACACGGCTCTGATGCCGTTCTCGCGGGCGATCGACAGATCCGTTCCGTCCCCGGCGCAACTCGAGCACGCCATCACCGCGATCCCGCGCGCGGGCGAAACCATCTGGATGGATGCGACCACGGAGGTTGCGCCCTTCGGAATGCTCGCATCCCCATTGCGAGACAAATCCGCGCTGTTGATCAGCTCAGCCGGCGCCGCCAAATTTGCGCAGACGCCGGCCGATCCGCCGTTCGCTTCATCGCAACAGGTCGATATTGACGCGCGCCTCAGCGATCTCGGCAAGCTCACCGCGACCGCACGCTACAAAATGCGCGGCGATACCGAGCTGGTGCTTCGCCTTGCCTTTCACCGCACGCCCGAGGCGCAGTGGCACGATCTCGCGCAGACGATTCTGTCGCTCGACGGGATTCACGGCGAAGTGACCGGCGTGAAACCCGGCGATCCCACCGCCAGCCGCGAGCCCTTCGAGCTCCAAATCGACTTCCAGCAAGCCAATTTTCTCGACTGGGCCGCCAAACGCGCTGCCGCGCCGCTGCCGCTCCTCGCCATCGGCCTGCCCGATCCGCCGGCCGACGCCGCCAAACCAATCGAAATCGGCAGCCCGCTGAACGTGGACGTAAAGCTGGAGCTGGCGCTCCCGGCGAACTTCACCGCTCAACCGCCCGTCGGCTCGTCGGTCGCGCGCGATTACGCCGCATTCAAATCCAGCTACAGCTTTGCCGATGGCGTCATCAGGGCTCAACGCTCCCTCGATTTCAGAATGCGCCGCGTGACGGCCGATCGAGTCGACGACTATCGCGCTTTCTCACGCGCCGTCGCCGCGGACGAAAATCGCGACGTTGTGCTCACGAACACTTCCACCGGGGATCCCGCGATCCCTTCCACCGCAACCGCCGACGATCTGTACGAGGCGGGTCTGGCCGCGCTGAACGCCGGAAACGCCGCTTCCGCAGCGCCTTTGCTCAATCGCACCGTCGAACTCGATCCCCAGCACAAGCAGGGCTGGAACGAAGTCGGTCTGGCGGAACTGCGCCTGGGCAAACTGGACCAGGCCGCCACGGCTTTCCGCAAACAGCTCGCCCTCGATCCCGCCGACGAGCACGCCAACGAATATCTCGGCCTCGCGCTCCAGCGGCAGAACAAACTGGACCAAGCCGCCGACGCGTATCGCAAGCAGGTCGAGCTGAACCCGCTCGACGCCGCTGCGCACGCCGCGCTCGGAGAACTTTTGCTCGACCAGCGCGACGATGCGCACGCCGCGCCTGAGCTCGACAAAGCGGCAATCCTCACGCCGGACAACGCGCCGCTTCGCGTCAGCCTCGGCCGCGCGTATCTGAACATCGGCGACGAACCGAAGGCCCTCGCCGCTTTTGAAAAAGCCGCCTCGCTTTCGCCCACCGCGCCGGTGTGGAACGACATCGCCTTCAATCTTGCCGACAGCAAGGTCGAGCTCGACAAAGCGCGGCACTACGCCGAGTCCGCGATTCAAGCGACGGGCGCAAGCCTGGGAAGCGTCGATATCCAGCGCGTCACGGCCGCTCAGATGCGCGAAGTCGAAAACCTCGCCGCCTATTGGGATACCTTCGGATGGATTTATTTTCAGAAGGGCGATCTCCTGTCCGCCGAAAAATACATTCACGCGGCATGGATGCTTGACCAGAACGGCGAAATCGGCGATCACCTGGGCCAGATTTACGAAAAACGCGGCGACAAAGACCTCGCGATCAAGACGTACGCGCTCGCGCTGGCCGCACCGGACGCCGTTGCGGACACGCGCGCCCGGCTGACGCTTCTGCTCGGCTCCAATTCCGGAATCGACGATCTGGTCGCCAAAGCCAACCTCGCGCTCGCCGCGCTTCGGACGGTTCCTGCGGGCAAGTTATTCGATGGCAACGCGCACGCGGACTTTTTGATCGCACTCTCACCGGGGGATAAATCCGCGCATGCGGACGCGGTACGATTTATTTCCGGCATGGAAGAACTGCGAAGCGCGGGCGAGAAACTGAAGCTCCTGAATTACGGCGAAATGTTCCCCGCCCCTTCCTCCACCCGGCTGATTCGCCGGGCCAGGCTGTCGTGCGCTGGGGAAGCCGGAAAAGCGTGCGTCCTGGAACTCTTCCCTGCGTCGCAGGCCCAAGCGCAGTAGCCCGGGCGCTCCCCACGCCGTAGCGCTTCAGACTTCGGCGCTCATCAGTCGACCCAGGCGTCCGACCACCTTCAGCTTGTCCGAACGGCCCGCAAAATACCGCGCGTTGATTTCGTCCGTGCCGAGATCTTCGATCCGGTGAAACCCCATTCTCTGCAGCCGCGCCGCCAGCACGGGCGGATCGAAGAACGTGCAAAATGGTTCGCCGGCCGCGGCGACGCGCCGCATCATCATGCGCATCGCCGCGCGGCCCAGAAAACTCAGCGTCTCGATCGGAACCGCGTAGTCGAATGCGACTCCTCCGCCCGGCGGCGTCCCGGCGATCAGGCGAAAGGTCGATTCGACGGCTTCGTCGGTGAGGTACATGGTCACACCGAGCCAGGAAAAAAATGCCGGCTTCGCCGAATCGTATCCTGCGAGGCGCAATCCCTCCGCCAGCGTCTGGTGCTCGAAATCGACCGGCGCATAGGTCACCGAGTCTGGAATCCGAATTCGCGCTTCCTGCAAATTCCGGCGCTTCCATTCCTGCGTGGCCGGATAATCCACTTCGAAAACGCGCAGCGCCGATTCGGCGTGGGGATTCCGGTAGGCGAACGTATCGAGACCCGCGCCCAGAATCACGTATTGCGTGGCGCCGCGGGCGATCGATCGCGCCAGCGCGTCCTCCGCATAGCGGCTGCGAGCGACCATGAACGCGCGAATGCTCAGGCCGTACTTTCCGAACGCACCCGGATTTTCCGCTCGCAGCTTCTCGGCGGCGCGCGGCCCGAGGATCGGCATGGCGATGGGATCGTCCAGAACCTTGGGGTGGTCGAAAATCTGGTGAGCGGCGCGCCGCATGGCCACGCGCAGAGCGGTTCGGCTGGGACGCGCTTCAATCATTCGGTGAACGGGCTACGGCGGAAGAATTCGCGGCCCAGCAGGCATTCCAGACGCCGCGAGCAAGATCTACTTCAGCTCGAGAACCTCCCGTTCCTTCGCCGCGGAAAGGTCCTCGATCTTTTTCGTTTCCGAGTGCGTGAGTTTTTCGAGTTCGTCGAGCGAGCGCTTCTTGTCGTCTTCGCTGATCTTCTTGTCTTTCTCGAGCTTTTCGACCGCTTCCTTGATCTCGCGGCGGACGTTGCGCACCGCGGTCCGGTGATTTTCGAGCACTTTGTGCATGTGCTTCACCAGGTCTTTGCGGCGGTCTTCCGTGAGAGCGGGAATCGGTACGCGCACGACTTTTCCGTCGTTGGTCGGATTCAAGCCGAGATCGGCCATGCGAATTGCCTTGTCGATCATCGCTACGGCGGTCTGATCCCACGGTGCGATCACGATCGTCATGGGATCGGGCACGTTCATCGTGCCGAGCTGATTGATCGGCATCGGAGTGCCGTGATAATCCACGCGCACACCGTCGAGCACAGCGATATTCGCGCGCCCGGTGCGCACCGTCGCCAGTTCCTTGCGAAAATCCTCCACTGCTTTTTCCATGCGGATTTTCGCCTGCGCCAGAGCGTCCTTGCTCGATCCAATGTTGCTCATCGAAACGCCATCCTCCGCACCGCCAAAATTTACGCCGCGGTCACTGTGGAGCCCACCCGCTCGCCCACCACCACGCGCCGCAAATTTCCCGGCACGTTCATGTTGAAGACGACGATGGGCATTTTGTTGTCCATGCAGAGCGAGATGGCCGTCGAATCCATCACCGATAAGCCTTTTTGCAGCACGTCGAGATAGGTGATGTGCTCGAACATCTTCGCCGTCTTCACTTTTTCGGGATCGGCGTCGTAAATTCCGTCCACGCGCGTAGCCTTCAGGATCACCTGCGCTTTGATTTCCATTGCCCGCAGCGCCGCGGCAGTGTCCGTAGAAAAATAGGGATTGCCCGTGCCGCCGGCGAAGATCACCACGCGGTGCTTTTCCAGATGCCGCGCGGCGCGGCGCCGGATAAACGGCTCGGCCACTTCGTGCATCTCGATCGCGCTCATCAGGCGCGTCTGGCAGCCGATTTTTTCGAGTGCGTCCTGCATCGCCAGCCCGTTGAGCACGGTCGCGAGCATGCCCATGTAATCGCCGGTCGCGCGATCGATGGTCAGCCCGTGCTGCCGCGCGCCGCGAAAAATGTTGCCGCCGCCGACGATCAGCGCCACTTCCACGCCGAGATCGTGAACTGTTTTAACCTCTTGCGCGATGCCCTGGATCGTTTCGGCGTGAATTCCAAAGTCATCCGGACCAGACAGCGATTCACCGGAAAGTTTTACGACAATGCGACTGTAAACAGGTGCTGCTGCGCGAGGCTTGGCATTGCGTTCCTTCCGAGATTTCTTCATCGTGTCCTGGTGGGCGCCGTCCCCGCGGGCATTCTAGCAGAGATTCGGCGGACGCGGCTGGCGTCGTGGGTCGAATGTAGATGGAAAAAAGGGGCGCATCCCTACTCACGCCAGGGCCGCGCCCCGACCAACACAAAAGAGGCGAAGGCTAGACCTTCGAGACCGGCTCGGGTGCGCCGGAATCCTCCGACGCTGCGGCCGGCGACGATGTCGCGTCGGTTTCGCCGACCTTGAAACGGGCGAAGCGGCGAATGGCGATGTTCTCGCCGACTTTGGCGATGGCCTGATCGACCATCTCCTTCACCGTCGTTCCTTCGTCCTTGATGAAGTGCTGCTCGTAGAGGCAATTTTCTTCGTAGAATTTTTCCATCTTGCCCGCAACGATCTTGTCGATCACTTGCTGCGGCTTGCCCGTGGCCTTGGCCTGGTCGCGGTAGATTTCGCGTTCGCGATCGAGCGTTTCCTGGGTCACGTCTTCGCGCCGCAGAAACCGGGGATCGAGCGCGGCGATGTGCATGGCCACGTCGTGGGACAATCGCTGAAAATCGTCCGTGCGCGCGACGAAATCGCTCTCGCAGTTGATTTCAACGAGCACGCCAATCTTTCCGCCCGCGTGGATGTAGCAGGAAACCAAGCCTTCGGAGGTGGAACGTTGGGCCTTCTTCGCTGCGGCGGCCTGGCCCTTTTTGCGCAAAACGTCGATGGCCTTCTGGATGTCTCCGCCGGATTCGATCAATGCCGCGCGGCAATCGGAAAAGCCCGCTCCGGTCTTGTCGCGCAGCTCCTTCACGAGCTGCGCGGATGGTCCACTGCTCTTGCCATCAGATGGTGTCGCCATGACTGAGCTCGGTTCCTTTTCTTTGGATTTCGAGGATCCCGGTTGTGCCGGGACCCGGCGCATGCGCTGCGGCGCATTATTGTCGTCGCTGTCGTTGAGCTTACTTGGCGGATGAATCGTCGTCGCCGGCAACGGGCGCGACCACTTCCTCGGTCGCCACTGGCTCGCCTTCGACGAAATCGCCTTCCTGTTTCTCGTATTGCTCGTAGGCGCTCGTGTCGACGTATTCCGGGCCTTCCTCGCCCGCCACACCTTCGATCGCCTTCTGATCGGCGATCTGCGACTGCTCGAAGGACTGGCGGCCGGAGACGACCGCATCGGAGATCTTTGACGTGAAGAGGCGAATCGCGCGCAACGCGTCATCGTTGCCTGGGATGACCCAGTCGACGAGGTTCGGATCGCAGTTCGTATCGACGATCGCAACGACCGGGATGCCCATCCGGCGCGCCTCGCGCACGGCAATCACTTCGGCGTTGGGATCGATCACGAACATGGTGTCGGGCGGGGTGGTCATGTTCTCGACGCCGGCGAAATTCTGCTGGAGATGCTTGAGCTCGCGGTCCAGGCGCGCGCCTTCTTTTTTCGAGAACTGCGCCATCCGTCCGTCTTCCGACATCGCCTTGAGCAGCTTGAATCGCTTGAT
>CAZLWY010000059.1:0-3177 GCA_964563425.1 uncultured Acidobacteriaceae bacterium
GGTCGCCCCCTCCGATCCCAACATCATTTATGTGAGTAGCGGCGAGGGACTGCATCGCCCCGACCTCTCCGTCGGCAACGGCATCTACAAGTCAACCGACGCCGGCAAAACCTGGACTCACCTCGGCCTGGTCGACGGACAACAAATCCCCGCACTCGCCATCGATCCCCGCGATCCCAACAGAGTTTTCGCCGCCGTGCTCGGCCATCCCTACGGCCCCAGCGACGAGCGCGGCATTTATCGCTCGACTGATGGCGGTCAGACCTGGCAGCGAGTCATTTCCAAAGACGAAAACACGGGCGGCTCTGACGTTGAGATCGATCCCGCAAATCCCGATGTGGTCTACGCCTCGATGTGGGAAGCCCGCGAAGGCCCATGGGAAGACGGCAACGAATTCAACGGAACTGGCGGCGGCCTCTTCAAGTCCACAGACGCCGGCAACACGTGGCGTCCCTTGACCAACGGCCTGCCCAAAGATCTTTCGCAGATCTACGTAGCCATCGCGCCCAGCGATCCGCGCCGCCTCTACACGACCGTCGCCGCTGCCTCGGGAAAACTGAGCGTCTACCGTTCCGACGACGCCGGCGATTCGTGGACGCAGATCACCACCGATCCTCGTCCATCAGGCCGCATCGGCGGCGGCGATCTTCCCATCCCTAAAGTTGATCCGAAAAATCCCGACATCGTGATCGTGGTCAGCACAGTCACGATGCGATCCACCGACGGCGGCAAGACCTGGTCCGGATTCCGCGGTGCGCCCGGCGGCGACGATTACCAGAATCTTTGGATCAATCCCAACAACGGCAACATTATTCTCATCGTCAGCGATCAAGGTGCCATCATCACCGTGAACGGCGGCACCAGTTGGAGTTCCTGGTACAACCAGCCCACCGCGCAGCTTTACCACGCCATCGCCGACAATTCGTTCCCCTATCGCGTCTGCGCCGGACAGCAAGAGAGCGGCTCGGTCTGCACATCCACTCGCGGCAACGACGGCGCCATCACTTTTCGCGACTGGCATCCCGTGGGCGTGATCGAGTATGGCTACGTCGCGCCCGATCCGCTCGACCCCGACGTGGTCTACGGCGGCGGCCGCACCGAAGTCTCTAAATTTCACTGGTCGACCGGCCAGGTGCAGAACGTCACGCCCATCCCGGTGCGCGACCCAAAGTATCGCGCCAATCGCAGTGAGCCGCTCATATTCTCTCCGGTCGATCCGCACATTCTTTATTACGCCACGAATTACCTGTTCAAGACCACGGACGACGGCAATTCCTGGCAGACCATCAGCCCCGACCTGACCCGCGAAAGGCCGGACATGCCCGCCAGCGTCGGAACGCTTTTCAACAAGGGAATCGAGAAACAGCGCGGCGTAATCTACGCGCTCGCCCCGTCATTCAAGTCGGCAAACACGTTGTGGGCCGGAACCGACGACGGCCAACTGTGGGTCACGCGCGACGCCGGAAAGAACTGGGCCAACATCACGCCCAAGGAACTCACGGCGTGGAGCAAGGTCACGCAAATTTCGGCTTCGCACTTCGACGAGCAAACGGCCTACGCTTCAGTCAGCCGTTTCCGCGTCAACGACATGCATCCTTACATCTATCGCACGCACGATGGCGGCCAGACCTGGAAGCTCATCACCGCAGGCCTTCCAGAATTCGGCCCCGTCGACACGGTGCGCGAAGATTCCGTTCGCAACGGCCTGTTATTCGCAGGCACAGAAAACGCCGTATGGGTTTCCTTCGACGACGGCGACCACTGGCAATCGCTGCAACTGAACCTGCCGCACACGTCTATGCGCGATCTGTGGATTCACGACAACGATCTGATTGTGGCCACGCACGGCCGCGGCTTCTGGATTCTCGACGATGTCGCCCCCCTGCGCGAAGCCTCGGCTGCGATTGCTGGTTCCGTCCATCTCTACGCCCCCGCGCCCGCCTACCGCATACAGCGCGACACCTACACCGACACTCCGCTGCCGCCTGATGAACCCGTCGGCGCCAATCCGCCGGACGGCGCCATCATTGATTACTATTTGCCCACAGCGTCATCAACGGTCACGCTGGAAATTCTGGATGCGCAAGGCAGCCTCGTGCGCCGCTATTCCAATACCGACAAGCCCGACATCACCGAAGAAGAATTGCAGAAGCAGCTCATCCCGCTGTACTGGGTCCGCAATCCCCGGCAACTTTCAACCACCGCCGGAATGCACCGCTGGGTGTGGGACCTGCACTATCCCGCGCCCGCTGCAACGCGCCACGAATACCCAATCGGCGCAATTCCGCACGACACGCCCCGTCTGCCCCTAGGCCCGACCATCGTGCCAGGAACGTACACCGTTAAGGTGACGGTCGATGGAAAGACTTCGACTGCGCCGCTTACAATCAAGATGGACCCACGCGTCAAAGCCTCAGCCGCGGGCCTGCAGAAGAAATTCCTCGCTGAGTCGCGCCTGGCCACGATCATGACCGAATCAGCGCAAGCGCTTCTGCAAGGCGGTTCAATTCGCACTCAACTGGAAAAATTGAGCGAGCAGGCAACCGGCTCAACTAAGGACGCTCTCGACGCCACCGGGAAAAAGCTGACTGCTCTGCTCGGTGCAGCCCCGGGCTTCCTCGCTCCGCCTTCTCCCGAAAGCTCTCTGAGTCGCCTCAACGGCCAGGCCGCCACGTTGTATCAGCAGGTCTGGCAAGTCGATGCCGAGCCAACATCTCCTCAGTCGGAAGCTCTGTCGGCGGTTGAGAAAGACAGCGCGGACGTCACGAAGCGCTGGACCGAATTCAAAAACACAGACCTGCCCGCGCTGAATCGCCAACTCCGCGACTCCAAAGTACCCGAAGTGCAGTTGGAGGCGAACATCCAACAGGACGAACCGCAAGTCGACGAGGAGTAAACAGACAGAGAACAGCAGGAGCAGTCGACCCGGCTCTAGGCGAGATCGCTAGAGCCGCTCGACGGCCTGCTGCAACTCCGCCGCGATTTTCTGCTCGTCCGTCCCCGGCGGAAATCTCATCGGCTCGCCAATGCGCACGTGAATCCTCCACGGCGCCGTGAACCTGCGGCCTGACTGCTTCACTTCAAACAGCCCATCAATCCGCATGGGCAGAACGGGCACGCCGAGGTTTTCCGCCAGCAGCCCAATCCCCGCGCGAAACGGATTCATATTCCCATCCG